>CAMEER010000041.1 GCA_945915065.1 uncultured Clostridia bacterium
CGGTGCAGCTCGGAGAGATCCTCGGAGGGGTGCAATTCCCATGTGCGGCGCCAGCTGCAGTCCAGTTGACCGCCCGACAGTCCGGGAAGTAGTGTCGAATAGGACTGAGCAAATGACAGAAACGGCAGGGGCCGTTCCGGAAATATGCACAAACACAATCGGAACGGCCCCGCCATACAGATCACCTGATGGCAGAAATGCGGGCACTGTTGCTTTTGTTTCACTTTACCTTGTGCTTTCTTTAATACTCTTACCTCTTCCCTTCTCTCCTTTCGCCTGATCTCCAGTGTCCGCCTTTGTGCCATCAGCAGCGCATTTAAGTTCAAGATGTCGGGACGCAAAACTCACCAGTTGACATCTTATGTATAAGGAGGAGTTCTTATCAGAATATCAGAGCACACCTATACCATAGAGCCAGATGGGCGACTTGTCATCCCGGCAAACGAGCTGGCTGAAATGGGGCTGCTTGCCGGACAATCTGTATACGTTGCTTATATTGCTGAAGATGATCTGACAAATCGCTACAGCGAATTTTTGGTGTCAGTGACTTCGTTTGCCGAACTTGATACCTCTGAGCATATCGCCATACCGGAGCAACTACTGGAAAACGCAGGAATCGCAACTGATAGCGATGTTCAGATAATCTGCATCAATGGCGCAGTAATCATTACTCAGGAGGACAATCTGAATCTGCGGGAATTGGACGCTGCAATCAACCAGCTTAGAGCAGCAAATGAAATAACAGAGCATCTGTCAACCAGCCCCAAGCAGATCTTACCAGAGCTGGCTGAAATAATTTGTGACATGGAAGGAGACCGGTACGATGGATGATAGAAACAATGTAATCATCACGGAAGTGAATGGCATCCACGTATATCTGACTTTTACACCGTTTCCGAACGATGATGTCTGCAACAATGTTCGGGCTATTCTGAAGAACAGCTATGTCCGAACGCTGGATGTATAAGGGATATGGTCATGAGGAAAAGAGTTTGCTGTCTTTATCGCGTTTCTACATTGAAGCAAGTAGAAAAGGATGACATCCCTATGCAGAAGCAGCGATGCCACGAGTTTGCCGCCCAAATGGGCTGGGAAATCGTTCGGGAGTTTTCGGAAAAAGGGGTGTCCGGCTTCAAGGTCTCTGCTAAGCAGCGTGACGCCATACAGGAGATCCAGCGTGAAGCGGCGCTGAATACCTTCGATATTCTTCTTGTTTTCATGTTTGACCGTCTGGGCCGCCGCGATGATGAAACACCCTTCATCGTGGAGTGGTTTGTCAATAACGGCATTGAGGTCTGGAGTGCGGAGGAAGGTCAGCAGCGATTTGATAGCCATGTGGACAAGCTGCTCAACTACATCCGCTACTGGCAAGCCTCCGGTGAGAGCATTAAAACTTCCATCCGCACAAAGACAAGACTCGGTCAAATCGTTATGGAAGGTCGATTTCGCGGAGGCTATGCGCCTTACGGGTATCAGCTGGTAAAAAAAGGCCGCATCGGGAAAAAGAATCGGGAACTGTTTGACATTGAGGTAAATCCGCTGGAAGCAGCTGCAGTTCGCCGCATTTTTGATCTGGCGGATCAGTATGGGTATGGTGGACGAAGAACCTCTACCATCCTCAAGGAAGAAGGCATCATTAATCTCCGCACCGGGGAACCGTTTCACTACTCTTCTATCCAAAATATTCTCATCAATGTCGCCTATACCGGCGTGCTGCGAAGTGGCGAGAGCGTCTCCGAAATTTTTCCGGAACTGCAGATTATTACGCCGGAACAATTTGAACGAGTTCAAAAAGGCCGCGAACAGCGGTCAGCGGAATACCTTACAAAATGCGAGGCAGCAGGATGTTTGCAGACGATTCAATTGAAGGACGGCAGCGAAATGGACGTCTCTCGTCCGCCTCGAAGCTACCCGAGAAAGAATATGGGGAGCGCACTCCTCTCCGGCAACGTGTACTGCGGTCACTGCGGTGGCCGCCTTTTTGCATCAACGGCGAGAAAAACGCATCACCCGGTGGACGGGATCAATGGCCGCGTTGCAATTTATAAATGTTACAATCGCACCCAGCACAAAGGCAGCTGTGACGGCCCAACTACATACCGGGCGGAGAAAGTTGACGCTGTGGTCAGCAAGATCATTCATGATGTGCTGCAAAAGGCCGGTACAGTCAGAGAGTCTGATATCGTAAGCCAACAGATCGGAGCAACAGCATCTGATTTGCAGAAGCAGATTCGGCAGGCCAAGCTGGAGCTTTCCAAAAAGCACATAGAGCTGGGAAAGTTGGAGGGTCTCATGCTGGACTCTTTGGATGGGAAATGCGTATTTACACCGGAACAAGTCAAAAGCAGAATGGACTCTGTACAGGAGGCGATGACATCATTGTCCGCGAATATTGAGTCTTTAGAATCACGGCTACATGACAGCGAACAAATCGCAAAAGAACTGACAGCGCAGCACAAGCAACTCCTGTCTTGGGCGGAGATGTTCGACAATGCGACCCCAGCCGAGCGCAAGCTCATCGCATCCCATCTGATCAGAGCCGTGACCCTGACCCGCGGCTACGGCATCCAAATCGACTTCAATATCTCCGAGGCCCAGTATCTGAATGGGATGGAGCTGTAAGTGTTGTCCTAAAATATGCAACGCATTCCCTCTTTTTAGCTATTATATGAGTGGCTGCGCCTTCACAGTGTGCCAGACTGATTTGGAGGGAATTACATTATGGCTTTGCATAATATGGGCGTGTGTAGTAAAAATTTAACCGCATGTTTCATTTCACTGTTACGATACTGTGCGAGTGAAGGCGGAGCAACATCGATATTTGCAATCAAATACATCGCAAACCATAAAACGCCTTCGTCAAATTCACAGCATACCATCGTCACTTTTAACAAATCCTCGTTTAATAATTGTCAAGATTAATTCTTTAATTTGCTCTGAAAAGTTGCATAAATCATAAGATTTCAGAGAATTATATAACAATTTGGCACGGTTCGGATGTGATATGTCCGGCTTGGGAGAGCGTTCGGTTCGCATCCGAGAGGTCGAGGGTTCGAATCCCTTCAGGTCCACCATATGAAAAAACCACGACAAATGTCGTGGTTTTTTCATTGGATTCCACCCTGCGGTGATTGAAATGCCCGGGCGAAACGAATTCGCCCTGCGTCAAGGTCTTGCCTGCGGCAAAACGCTTGTCACGTGCCACGCGGCGCAGCTGTCAGGATGGGCATCTATCGTGTTGCGATGTTACAAAGAGTGCCGCGATGAAGGTCGTGGCACTCTTTATTGGCACAGTTGTCGAAACACCGGATCACAGCCGGCGCACCGCCCGGTAAAACCGCACCAGATTGGCGGCGGTGAACCGCAGATTCTCCTGACAGTGGGCCTTGACCTCCTCAAAGCTTGCCGGCGCAGGATTGATGGGAAACACGCCGCTGACTCCCTCACCGTAGGCGGCAGCCATATCCGTCTCGCTGGCGCCCACCAGCGCCGCCACCGGTACGCCCAGCGCTTTGGCCCGGCGGGCCACGCCAATGACCACCTTGCCCCGCAGGCTCTGGCTGTCCAGCCGCCCCTCGCCGGTGATGATGAGGTCGGCGTCCGCCGCCTTTTCGTCAAACGCCGTCAGCTCCAGCACTACGTCGATGCCCATCCGCAGGGGGCTTGCGAAAAAGGCGGCCGCACCCGCGCCGAACCCGCCGGCCGCGCCGCCGCCGGGCAGCGTCAGCACGTCCCGGCCCAGATCACGGCGGATCACCTCCGCCAGATGGTGCAGCCCCTCGTCCAGCCGCCGTACCATGGCGGGATCGGCGCCCTTCTGGGGGCCGAACACCGCAGCGGCGCCCATGGAGCCGCACAGGGGATTGTCAATGTCGCACATGGTCATAAAGGGCGTACCCCGCAGCGTCTCCGCCATTCCCTCCGTGCTGATGCGGGCAATGTCCTTCAGCGTTCCGCCCACCGGGACGAAGGTCTCCCCTTTCCCGTTGAAAAACGCCGCGCCCAATGCGGCGGCGGCGCCGCAGCCGCCGTCGTTGGTGGCGCTTCCGCCCAGAGCCAGCACGATGCGCCGGGCATCCCGGGACACTGCGTGGGCGATCAGCTGCCCCACACCGTAGGTGGTGGTCCGTTCCGGGTCACGGTTTTCGCCCACCATGGGCAGGCCCGCCGCCGCGGCCATCTCCACCACGGCGGTGCCGTCCGGCAGCAGACCGTAGCAGGCGGTGATGGGCTCGCCGTAAGGCCCCGTGCAGGCCACGGCCACCCGCTGTCCGCCCACGGCGGCTAAAAACGCCCCCACTGTGCCCTCGCCGCCGTCCGCCACGGGAATGGCGCAGACTTCCGCCTCCGGCTCCTGGGCGTAAATCTCCTCTGTCACGATCCGGCAGACCTCCACAGAGGTCATGGTTCCCTTGAAGGAATCCGGGATCAGGACGTATTTACTCATGGGTATCCCTCCTTGGCAAGAACCGGGGAAAACCGCTGCTACATACGCAGCCGGTAAGCTCCGCCGGGTCTTACGAAAATTATAGCCGACGTTTCCCTTTTCCGCAACAGGGAAAACCCGCTTTGCAAAGCAAGCCTGCCCACGACCGAGGCAAAAAGAACACCGCGGCAGCCGCCGCGGCGTTCTTTTGAAAGGGTCAGAAATCTTCGGTTATCCTGCAAAGGGGATCGCCCCGTGGGCCGTCTCAGGCCAGTTTGGCTGCCAGATTGTCCAGCGCTTCCGTCATGGCCTCCTCGAAGGAGGGATGGGGCCGCATGACCCGGTGCAGATCCTCCACCGTCTGGCGGTTGACCATGGCGGCGCTGATCTGGGAGATCATATCGCTGGCGTGCTGGCACATGAGGGCCGCCCCCAGAATCTCGTGGGTCTCGGCGTGGGCCACCAGCTTCATGAAGCAGCGGCCGGGGTCCTCGATGACGGTGCGGGCATTGCCGAACATGGTGCATTTGCCCACCACGGCAGGGATGCCCTGCTCCCTGGCCTCGGCTTCCGTAATGCCCACCACGGCGATCTCCGGCGTGCTGTAGATGCAGCTGGGGATCACGTTCAGATCCACGTGATCGGCCACGCCGCACATGCGCTCCACGCAGGCGGTGCCCTGTGCCGCGGCCACATGGGCCAGCTGCACCACGGAGGAAACGTCGCCGATGGCATACACGCCGGGGATGCCGGTTTGGAAGTTCTCGTCCACCAGCAGGCTCTCGCCCCGGACCTGGGGATTCATGCCCTCGGCAAACACGCCGTCCCAATAGGCCCGGCGGCCGATGGCGCACAGCACCTTTTCGCCGGTGACGGTCTTTTCCGTGCCCTTTTGCAGCACATGGACGGCCAGACCGTTCTCCGTCTGTTCCAGTGACTGCACCATGGCGTTGGTCAGCACCTCGATGCCCTGTTTTTTCAAAATCTGCTGGAGGTTCTGGCCCAGCTCACGGTCCATGTTGGGCAGCAGGCGGTCCATGCCCTCCACCAGCGTGACGGTGCAGCCCAGATTCCGGTAGAAGGTGGCGAACTCCACGCCGATGACGCCGCCGCCGATGATGACCAGCGAGTCATAGAGCCGGTCGCTGCCCTCCAGCAGCTCGTCGGAGGTCATGACGCCGGGCAGCTCCAGTCCGGGGATGGGCGGCCGCACGTTGACGGAGCCAGTGGCGATGAGGATACGCTCCGCGGTATAGCGTGTCACCGTGCCGTCGGCGGCGGTCACGTCCACTTCGCCGGGTGCGGCGATGCGGCCCACGCCCTCGATGAGGTCCACCTTGGCGGACTTCAGCAGGCTGTGGATGCCGCCCCGCAGCTTTTCCGACACGCTGCGCTTGAAGGCGAAGATCTCCTCCATATTGAAGGTGGCGCCTGCCGCGTGGACGCCCATGGCCGCCCCGTCCACCGCGTCACGGTAGACCTGGGAGGCGTGGAGCAGCGTCTTGGTGGGGATGCAGCCCCGGTTCAGGCAGGTGCCGCCTACCTCACGGCACTCCACCACCGCCGTATGCAGGCCCAGCGCGGCGGCCCGGAGGGCGGCAGTATAGCCGCCGGGGCCGGCGCCGATCACAATCAGTTGATAGTCCATGCTCATTCCTCCGGCTGCCAGCGCACCACGGGATGCCGGGCGGCCTTCACCTCGTCGGGGCGGCCGATGGGCATATGGTGGGGCGCGGTGTGCATGGCTTCCGCGTCGTCATAGGCCTTCTGGTACAGCATCCGCAGCACGTCGGCGGCGTGATCCAGCGTCTCGGGGCCCTCCGTCTCGGTGGGCTCCAGCATCAGCGCCTCGTGGACGATCAGCGGGAAGTACATGGTAGGCGGATGGATCCCCTCGTCAATGAGGGACTTGGACACGTCCAGCGCCGTGACACCGGTGGCCTTCTTCAGGTCGCTGAGATCCAGCACGAACTCGTGCATACAGACGCGGTCATAGGCGGGGGTGTAGGTGCCCTTCAGTCTGGCCATCAGATAGTTGGCGTTGAGAACGGCGTTCTGCGCGGCCTCGGGGATACCCTCGCGGCCCAGCGTCAGCAGATAGGTCAGCGCACGGACCACCACCAGGAAGTTGCCCCGGAAGCTCCGGACCTGCAGGTGGCCCGGCTCCTCCGCCGTGGCGCTGTGGGGCAGGAAGGGCGCAAGAAACGCCTTGCAGCCCACCGCGCCGGCGCCGGGACCGCCGCCGCCGTGAGGCGTGGCGAAGGTCTTGTGGAGGTTCATGTGGATGCAGTCAAAGCCCATATCGCCGGGGCGTACCACGCCCATGACGGCATTGAGGTTGGCGCCGTCGTAGTAGCAAAGGCCGCCGGCCTCGTGGACGAGGCGGGTGATCTCCAGAATGTTGTGGTCGAAGATGCCCACGGTGTTGGGGTTGGTCAGCATCAAGCCGGCGGTATCCTCCCCCAGCACGGCACGCAGGGCGTCCAGATCCACGCAGCCGTCCGGGCCGGAGGCGATGTTCACCACCTGATAGCCGCACATGGCGGCGGTGGCGGGATTGGTGCCGTGGGCGCTGTCGGGCACGATGATCTTGGTGCGCTTGTGATCCCCCCGGGATTCATGGTACTGCTTGATCAGCAGCACGCCGGTAAACTCGCCGTGGGCGCCGGCGGCGGGCTGGAAGGTCATATCGTCCATGCCGGCGATCTCACACAGGTACTGTTTGGCGGTGTCCAGCACCTCCTGCACGCCCTGCTGATCGGCGGCAGGCGCCAAGGGGTGAACGGCGGTAAAGCCCTCCAGCGCGGCCATCTCCTCGTCAATGCGGGGGTTGTACTTCATGGTGCAGGAGCCAAGGGGATAGAAGCCGCAGTTGACGCCGTGGACCTGCTGGCAAAGCTCGGTGTAGTGGCGGGAGATGTCGGTCTCGCTCATCTCCGGCAGGGCCGGCGCGGTATCGCGGCACAGGGAGGCGGGCAGGGTCGCTTCCGGCACGTCGCAGGCCGGCAGAAGGCTGCAATGGCGGCCGGGAACGCTCTTTTCAAAGATCAGCTTCATTTTGCCAGCACCTCCTTCACGATGGCGGCCGTCTTGTCCAGCGCGGCTTTGGTGACCTTTTCGGTGGCGCACCACAGGATGCCGCCCTCCACGCTCAGGCCGCCCAGAATACCGGCCCGGGACAGGGCGGAGAGAACTTCCTCCGTTTTGGGCATATCGGTGACAAACTCATGGAAGAACGCGCCGGAATAGCGCAGCTTCACGCCGTCGATGGCGCACAGGGCGTCGGCCAGATAGTGGGCCTTGGCCATGGACTGCTTTGCCGCCTGCGCCATACCGTCGGGGCCCATGGCAGCCATATACAGTCCGGCGGTCAGGGCGCACAGGGCCTCGTTGGAGCAGATGTTGCTGCCGGCCTTTTCCCGGCGGATATGCTGCTCCCGGGCCTGCAGGCTCAGCACATAGGCCCGGCGGCCCTCATCGTCCGTGGTCTCGCCCACGATGCGGCCGGGCAGCTTGCGCATGTGCTTTTCGGTGGTGGCCATGTAGCCCAAATAGGGGCCGCCGGCCGCCAGCGGCAGACCCAGCGGCTGACCCTCGCCCACGGCGATGTCCGCGCCGCAGTCACGGGGCGTTTTCATAATGGCCAGCGCGATGGGGTTGCAGCCCATGATGTACATGGCGCCCGCCTCATGGACGGCGGCGCCCAGCGCCTCCGCGTCCTCGAACAGGCCGTGGAAGTTGGGCTGCTGCACATAGAAGGAAGCGGTATCCGCCGTCAGCATCTCCCGCAGGGCGTCGGGGTCGGTCTTGCCGTCCTTCTCGGGAACGATGCGCAGCTCGTCGCCGGTGCCGTAGCAGTAGGTGCGGATGGTGTTGATCACGTCGGGATGGGTGGTGGCGGACACCAGCGTCACCCGGCGCTTGCGGTCACGGCACATGGCGGCGGCCTCGGCGGCGGCGGTGGCGCCGTCGTACACGGAGGCGTTGGACACGTCCATGCCGGTCAGCATACAGATCATGGTCTGATACTCGAAGATGGACTGCAGCAGGCCCTGGCTCATCTCTGCCTGATAGGGGGTGTAGGCCGTCAGGAATTCTTCCTTGGCGGGAATGTACTTGACGATGCTGGGGATATAGTGGTCGTAAGCGCCGGCGCCCCGGAGGATCACGTCGTACACCCGGTTCTTCGCCGCCATGGCGCGGACGGCGCGGCCCGCCTCCAGCTCGCTCATGCCGGAGGGGAGCGCCAGCGGCCGGTCCAGATACATCTCCGCCGGCACATCGCCGTACAGCTCACGGAAGGAGGACAGGCCGATGGCCTGCAGCATCTCCTGCCGCTGCGCCGGCGTGGAGGGGATATAGCTGCCCATATCAGCCCTCCTGCGCGCAGAAGGCCTCGTAAGCGGCGGCGTCCAGCAGCTCCTCGGTGTCGCCGATGTTCTCCACCTTGATGAGCCATGCCTCATAGGGCGCCTTGTTCAGCTTCTCCGGCTCGTCCAGCAGCTCCTCGTTGACGGCGCAGACGGTGCCGCTGACGGGGCAGACCAGATCGGACACGGCCTTGACGGACTCCACGTCGCCGAAGGCTTCGCCGGCGGTGGTGTCGTCGCCCTCACTGGGCAGGTTCACGAACACCACGTCGCCCAGCGCGTCCTGCGCGAAATCGGAAATGCCGATGACGGCAACGCCGTCCTCCATCTTCACCCACTCGTGGGACTTGGTATACTTCAGTTCAGCGGGAAACAACATGATCTTTTACCTCCAATAATATGTTTTTGTTCCTGTTTTTGATGTGATATGTTCGGGGTTATGGGCGCTGCGCCCTTATGCTGCCATGTACACTTACACGGTTTTGGCGATCAGCTTCTCCAGCGCGTCCTCAAACTGGGCGTCGTTGAAGCAGTAGCCCATCTCCAGATGGCCGGCACGGAGCCTGGCCACGTCGCCGCCGATCTCCCTGCCCCGCAGGATGCAGTCGGCCATCAGGGCGGCCAGCTTGGCAAAGTCCTCCTTGCCGAAGCCGAAGCGGGTCATTTCACTGACGCCCATGCGCAGCGCGCCGGAGGCGGTGAAGCCCTCCTCGTCGGGGGTGGCCTGATAGTTGACGATGACGTTGTTGCGCTCCAGACGGCTGGCGATCTCCGCGCCCTCGCCGTAGCCCACGGAGACGATGACCTGATGGGTCTCGGTGTAGTCGATGGCGGGATCGCCCATCACGTCCAGCCCCTCGGCCTTCAGGCTGCGGGCGAAGGACTTGGCGTTCTCGATGACGGCCTTCTGGTACTGGTCGCGGAACTGGTTCATCTCATAGGCGGCCATCAGCATCCCCAGCTGGGTGCCCAGATGGTGGTTGGAGACGCTGCCGGGGAAGGTGCGGCTCTCGATGGTCTTCCACAGGCCGTACTTGAGATCCTCCTCCTTGTAGTTGACGCCGATGACGCCCCGCTGGGGGCCGAAGAAGGTCTTGTGGGTGGAACCGGTGACGATCTCGGCACCCTCGGCGAAGGGGTTCTGGAAGTGGTCGCCGATGAGGCCCAGCACATGGGCCATGTCGTACATGATGGTGGTGGGGATCTTCTGCTCATCCACGAATTGGCGGATGGCGGCCACAGGCTCCTTATGCAGCACCATGCTCTTGCCGAAGACGATCAGCTCCGGACGGTAGCGGTCGATGAGCTTCTTGGTCTCCTCCATGTCCATCTTATAGGGGTTGTCGGCGCACACGGGGAAGTTCACGATGGCGGGCTTCTCGGTGACGGGGTCCACGGCGATGTAGTCATGCAGCGCGCCCATGGGCTGGGCCGACAGGTGGCCGCCCTTGATGATGTGGTTGTTCATCACATAGCCCAGACGTTTGGGCTCCACCTTGCGGTCGAAGCGGTTCTTCCAGTCCATCAGCGCGGAGAACACCGCCATGTTGGACATCTGGCCGCTGAGGGTACGGGTCTCCACCTCGGTGCAGCCGAAGTAGGCCCGCATCTCCTCCACCAGCAGCTGCTCCACCTTGTCGATGAACTCGGTGCCCTGATAGTAGAAAACTTCCTTGTCATAGAAGGCCAGCACCTTCTTGTGCTCGGCGTAGCGGCAGCAGGGGTCGCTGCCGGACAGCACGCGGACGGCGCGGCTGGGGGTGTTCTCGGAGGGGATCAGGTTGACGCACTGCTCCTGCCGCCACTGATGATTCTCCAGCGCGCGGGTCAGCAGCTCCAGCGCCTTGGGGGCACGGTCGCCGGAGGCCACCTTGTGTTCCTCCTCCTGCATACCGTAGATGAGGGGACGGGCATAGGGAGGTGCGGCCACGCTTATGTGGCGGGGGGGGATGACGGCCTTCAGGCGCTTGCCGCGGACGTCCACCTCCACCTCCTCGTCCTCCAGAATGTCGCTGTCGATATAGCACAGGCCGATGGCACGCTTGCCGCTGGCCTCCAGAATGACGGTGGACAGGCCCTCGCCCTCGCTCTTGAAGTAGGGGACCATGGTGCCGCTGGTGACCCAGCCCACCTGCCTGCCGTCCTTGTAGATCTCCATGCCGCCGCGCATAACGCCCCGGTCCAGCAGGGCGATGGGTGCGATCTTCCGGGGCAGAACGGACAGGTCGCTGAAATCCCGGTCCATATGTTTGACGAAGGACTCGTGCTGCTTCTCCAGCGCGGCACGGCCGATGAAGTCGCCCTTCTCGGCGGCAAAGCTGACGGCGAACTTGGACAGGGGTACGGCGAAAATGGGAATTTCGCTGCCGTCGGGGGCGTTGCCCATTTCATGACCGTACAGGGGCAGAGCCGCCTCCAGACGCAGGGTGTCCCGGGCGCCCAGACCGGCAGGACGCGCGCCCAGCTCCAGCAGGCGGTTCCACAGCCACGCGGCGTCCTCGCTGCGGACGTAGACCTCATAGCCCAGCGGCTCGCCGGTATAGCCGGTCTTGGCCACACGGGCGGTATGGCCCTCCAGCGACACGGTGCCCAGTGCGTTCTTCATGGGCTCGGTCAGCGGTGCGCCGCCGGTGAGCACCGTCAGCATCTCCTTGCTCTTGGGGCCCTGCACCGCCACGGCGGCCCACTTGTCGGTGATGTTCTCGATCTGACAATCGAAGCCCTTCAGCGCTTCGTACAGATGAGCCAGATCCTTATCGGTGTTGGCGGCGTTCACCACCAGCAGATAGCTGTCCTCCTCGAACAGATACAGGTACGCATCGTCCACCGCGCCGCCGTCGGCGTTGGGAATGATGCAGTACTGGGCCATGTTCAGATCCAGCGCGCTGACGTTGCTGGACAGCACGTGCTGCAAAAACGCCTTGCGCTCCGGACCGGTGATCCGCAGACGGCCCATGTGGGACACGTCGAACAGGCTGCACACCTGACGGGTATACAGGTGCTCGGCAATGATGCCGCTGGGATACTGAATGGGCATCTCCCATCCGCCGAAGTCCACCAGCTCCGCGCCGGCGGCCACATGGATGTCATACAGTTGGGTACGCTTCAGTTCGCTCATACGCTTTTTCCTCCTTCAAGCTCGTTCCGTTTCGCTCCTTTTTGACAGCAGAAAAGGGCACAAAGCCGCCATTTGTCAGCTTTGTGCCCCCGTTACGTTACCTGAGAGATTCCCCTCCCGTGAAGGAGGGTTGCACCTTCGGTGGCCGGGTGTCGCCGCCCGGCCTTTTCGGAGTATCGTCCGGAACCGGTCCTTTTGCCTGAGAGCTTCTGCGTTCCCCTTCGGCGCCGCCTGCGGCGGTCTCTCCCGATCCCATCGTCCGATGTATCCCTTTTCAGTTGTTTTGCCCTCTTTTGGGGCAAATTCAATGTAGCACACGGCCCGTTTCGTGTCAATCGTCCTGTTTGAGAAAAGAGAAAATTTCAGCTTTTCTACTAAAATTCAGTCAACTTGCTTCGTCGTTATGACCAATGTGCCCGACAGTCTCCCGGCCGCCGCCACACCTTATAAGATGAAGCCGCCGTCCACCGTCAGCACCTGTCCGGTGATGAAGTCTGCTCTGTCCGACGCCAGGAACGCCGCCGCATGGGCGATATCCTCCGGGGTGCCCAGACGGCGCAGAGGCGTCTCCTCCGCCAGCTGGGGCAGCACCTCCGGCGGAAGGGCGTCCAGCATGTCCGTTTGAATGACGCCGGGGGCAATGCAGTTGACCCGGATATGGGTGGGGGCCAGCTCCGCCGCCAGCGAACGGGTCAGGCCGATCAGCGCCGCCTTGGTGCAGGAGTACGTCACCTCGCAGCTGGCGCCCCGCTGGCCCCAGATGGAGGAGATGTTGATGATGCAG
>CAMEER010000042.1 GCA_945915065.1 uncultured Clostridia bacterium
ATGAACATCGTCCCGACACCATGACTGCGGATGAAACATCCCTTGTTGCAACCGTGCAGGGTCAGTTGCAGGATGCGATGAACTTCGAGGGTAGTTCTGAGGAAAAGAAAATCCGGTCGTTCCTCGCTACCTTTGGCATTGATTATGACAAGCTCTCGAAAGAGCAGTTCGTCTCGCTGATTGAAATACTCAAGCTGTCCAAGTACTTGAAAAGCCCCATCAACCAGCGCGGGAAAGCAAGACCACAGTTGTCGCACGGAAAGGGAAAACGGAAAAGGAAATAGAACTGAAAACGCATCCGTCTGGCTTTACAAAGCTGGACGGATGCGTTTAGCAATTCATAAATTCAAAAGCTCAATATCGTGCGTCAGCACATCCGCGTATTGCAGCGCATGGCGCTTTGGCTGCCCGGACGAGTCTTCCTCCACCTGAAAGATATGCCGATAGACGCCCGTGATCCTCACCGGAACATCGTTCAAATGCAGCCTCGGCTGCCGGAGGGAAACATTGATGCGGATGTTGGGATCGCTCAGGTAACGCTCTGAAATGCGCTGTCGAATTTGTTGGAGCTCAAAAATATCATTCATCATACCCTCGCTTTCTATCACAAACCCGCCTGACTTCCATCAGGCGGGTTTGGCGTTAGTTGAAGTATTCGCTTACATCAGCTTTTTCGTTATACTGCTTGCGGACGCGGACCAGCACAGAGCCGTCGGCCTGCTCGGTTTCCTCGGTAATCTGATACCGGGTACGGCTTCTGTCCATCATCGCCTTATAGCGACTCACTTCGTCGTGGTTGACCTTGAGCTGCTGCTCATGGGTCAAGCCGCAATCGTCCTTTTGTGCAAATACCAGTGTTTGCAGGATGCAGGCTGCTTTTACACGCTTCATTCATTTCACCTCCCTCGGCTCCGCCCGGTCAGAACGGATACCATTTTTTCAGAGAGATGATCAGTGAACAAACAGCTTGCAAACGCCAGTCTGCCGCCGACGCCCGCTACACCGGATGCACTCCCGTGATACCTTCGTATGGCTCTATTTTATCAAATTTGAAACTTGATTTCAAACGAATTTTTGAGAAAATATCATCTCAATATAGCTCCGCGATGATGTCCACGCACTTGTCGATACCGATGGCACCGCTGTCCAGCGTCAGGTGGTAGTTCTGGGCGTGGCCCCACTTCATGTTGGTGTAGAAACGGTGGTAGGCGGCACGGCGTTTATCCTTATCCCGCAAGCGCTCCTCCGGGGACTGCTCCCGCTCACCGTAGACCTCCACGATGCGCTTGGCACGGAACGCCATATCCGCATGGATAAAGACCTTCAGGCAGTCCGCCGTGTCCTGCAAAATGTAGTCCGCGCAGCGGCCCACGATGACGCAGGGACCTTTTGCGGCAAGGTCCGTGATGACCTTGTACTGGTGCTCCCAGAGAATATCCTCGTTGGTGGGACCGAACATCCGGTTGGAAAAGGCCGAGGACAGGAAGCTGCCGGGAGCGTACTCTCCCGCCTCCTTCACATAGTCCGGTGCGAAGCCGGTCTCCTTCGCCATTTCCTGAATGATCTCCGCGTCATAGCAGGGGATGCCCAGCTTTTCCGCCACCTTTTTGCCGATGGTGCGTCCGCCGCTGCCAAACTCGCGGCTGATGGTGATAACTCTGTTTTTCATGCGGTTTGCACTCCTTCTATATTCAATTCCCGATAGGTTTTCACGATGATGATCGCCGAAATGATAAAGGTCAGAATATCCGACACCGGCATGGAATACAGCACGCCGTCCAAGCCGAAGAACACCGGCAGCAGCAGGGCAAAGCCCACGCCAAACACCACCTCACGGAACATGGACAGCAGCGTGGAGGCCAGCGCCTTACCGACTGCCTGCAAAAAGATGAAGCACGCCTTGTTGACGCAGGCCAGCACCATCATGCAGAGATAGGTGCGGAAAGCCTTGATGGCAAAATCGGTGTAGTAGCTGCTCTCGTTGGCCGCGCCGAAAATGGCAATGAGCTGACGGGGAAAGCCCTCTGCCAGCACAAGCGCCACCGCGCCCACCAGCGCCTCGGCCACCAGCAGCTTGGTGAACAGCTCCTGCACACGGAGCTTTTTCTCCGCGCCCATGTTGTAGCCCACGATGGGGATGCAGCCTGCCGCCATGCCCACCACGATGGAAATGACGATCTGGAAGAACTTCATCACGATACCCACAACCGCCATGGGGATCTGCGCGTACTGCGCCTGCCCGAACACAGCGTCCAGCGCGCCGTATTTGCGGAGCATATTGTTGATGGCCGCCATAGCCGCCACGAGGCTGATCTGGGAGAGAAAGCTGGTGATGCCCAGCGTCAGCATCCTCCCGCAGATGCTCCAGCGCAGGGCATAGTCGCCGGAGGCGGGCTTGATGATCTTCATATTCAGCAGATACCATACCGCAAGGATTGCCGTGAACACCTGACCGATGACCGTGGCAACCGCCGCGCCCATCATGCCCCATTTGAAGACGAAGATGAAAATAGGGTCGAGGATAATGTTAATGACGGCGCCGGAGAGTGTAGAGATCATGGCGAACTTGGGGTTGCCGTCGGCGCGGATAATGGGGTTCATGGCCTGCCCGAACATATAGAACGGGATGCCCAGGGTGATATAGAAGAAGTACTCCTGCGAGTGGTGGAAGGTCTCCTCATTCACCGTGCCGCCGAACATGGCGATGATAGTGTTTGCGAAAATGAGATATACCGCCGTCAGGACAAGACTGCTGGCGACGCTTAACACCACCGCGTTGCCCACGCTGCGCTTGGCCTTATCCACCTCGTTTCTGCCCAGCGCCATGCTGACAAAGGCGCAGCAGCCGTCGCCCACCATGACGGCGATGGCCAATGCTACGACAGTCAGCGGGAACACCACCGTATTGGCGGCGTTGCCGTAAGAGCCGAGATAGCTGGCATTGGCGATGAAGATCTGGTCAACGATGTTGTAAAGCGCACCTACCAGCAGCGAGATGATGCAGGGGATGGCGTACTGGCGCATAAGCTTGCTCACGCGCTCCGTCCTCAAAAACTGATTTCCGGTTTCCAAAAAAATCACCTTTCTTTCAAAAAAATAAGAAATGCGCAGGTCCCAACATATCCGGACTTACGCATTTCTGCTACGCGATTTGCCTATGAAGTTTTCTCCCATCTTGCCGCTTATCACCTGATTCCGCAAAAAAGGGCGCGTGGCTGTTTCTCCAACTGGATTTACGCAGAAACGCCACACGCTGTATGTTTATTATAACTGATTCGGATGGAGATTTCAAATATTTTTTGAATGGTTTTCGTCTCGCTCAATCATACTTTGGGCAATCACCATGCTGCCGGATAACATAAAAATCGGCACCTGCTTTTAAGGCAGGTGCCGATTTCTGTTACCCTATAATGCGCTTGAATTTTTGGCGTAAGTGGCGTAAGTTTGGCGTAAATCCGCTTTTGCACACTCAAAAAATCAAGCAATTTCAAGGCTTTGCGGCGTCTCTTAATACATGCCGCCCATGTCGGGAGCGGGAGCAGCCGGTACGGGAGGCTCGGGCTTGTCGGCCACCAGAGACTCGGTGGTCAGCACCATGCCGGACACGCTGGCCGCGTTCTCCAGAGCGCTGCGGGTCACCTTGGCGGGATCCACGATGCCGCCGGCGATCATGTCGCAGTACACTTCCTTATAAGCGTCGAAGCCGTAGCCGTTCTTGCCGGAGGTCTTGACCTTCTCCAGCACCACGGAACCGTCGATGCCGGCGTTGGCAGCAATCTGGCGGATGGGCTCCTCCAGCGCCTTGGCCACCATCTGCACGCCCACCTTCTCGTCACCCTCGGTGTTCTTGAGCAGCTCGGTGACAGCGGGGATCACATTGACGAAGATGGTGCCGCCGCCGGCCACGATGCCTTCCTCAACAGCAGCCTTAGTAGCATTCAGGGCGTCCTCGATGCGCAGCTTCTTCTCCTTCATCTCGGTCTCGGTAGCAGCACCGACCTTGATGACAGCCACGCCGCCGGCCAGCTTGGCCAGACGCTCCTGCAGCTTCTCCTTATCGTACTCGCTGGTGGTCACGCCGATCTGGGCGCGGATCTGGGACACACGGTCCTTGATGGCCTGGGGATCGCCCATGCCGTCCACGATGATGGTGTTCTCCTTGGTGACCTTGATCTGGCGGGCACGGCCCAGCATATCGATGGTCGTATCCTTCAGAGTCAGACCCAGCTCCTCGCTGATGACCTGGCCGCCGGTCAGGATGGCGATATCCTGCAGCATCTCCTTGCGGCGATCGCCGAAGCCGGGCGCCTTGACGCACACCACGTTCAGCACGCCCTTCAGACGGTTCACCAGCAGGGTGCTCAGGGCTTCGCCCTCCACGTCCTCGGCGATGATGAACAGCTTCTTGCCGCTCTGCAGCATCTGCTCCAGCAGGGGCAGGATGTCGGCGATGACGGAGATCTTCTTATCGGTGATCAGGATATAGGGATCGTCCACGACGGCTTCCATCTTCTCCATATCGGTAGCCATATAGGGCGTGATATAGCCGCGGTCGAACATCATGCCCTCTACCACCTCGCTGTAGGTCTCGGCGGTCTTGGATTCCTCGATGGTGATGACACCGTCGGCGGAGACCTTCTCCATGGCCTCAGCGATCAGCTTGCCGATGGCCTCGTCGCCGGAGGAGACGGCGCCCACACGGGCGATATCGTCGGTGCCGTTGACCTTCTGGCTCTGCTCCTTGATGGCGGCCACAGCGGCGTCCACGGCCTTGGCCATGCCCTTCTTCATGACGATGGGATTGGCACCGGCAGCCAGATTCTTCAGGCCCTCTCGAACCATGGCCTGGGCCAGCAGCGTTGCGGTGGTGGTACCGTCGCCGGCCACATCGTTGGTCTTGGTGGAAACCTCACGCACCAGCTGTGCGCCCATGTTCTCAAACGGATCGTCCAGCTCGATCTCCTTGGCGATGGTCACGCCGTCGTTGGTGATCAGGGGAGAGCCGAACTTCTTGCCCAGCACTACATTGCGGCCTTTGGGGCCCAGAGTGACTTTAACGGTATCGGCCAGCTGATTAACGCCGGACTCCAGCGCCTTGCGGGCTTCGTCGCCGCGCTTGATGATCTTAGACATATTGCATTGCCTCCAATTTGTGAGATGTTGTTTTGTGTTCCGGGAATGTGATCCGTTCCGGCTTATTCAACGATGGCCAGAATATCGGACTGCTTGACGATGATGTACTCCACCTCGTCCAGCGTCACCTTGGTGCCGGCGTACTTGTCGGTGATGACCTTATCGCCGGCCTTCACGGACATGGTAACGGTCTTGCCGTCCACAATGCCGCCGGGCCCCACAGCGATCACTTCTGCCACAGAGGGCTTCTCCTTGGCGCTTCCGGTCAGGATAATGCCGCCCTTGGTGGTCTCCTCGGCCTCAGTCATCTTCAGCACCACACGATCAGCAAGCGGTGTCAGCTTCATAGTTGGTTGCCTCCTTATATTTTTTTGATAATTAAAAACGAAATCAGCGTTAGCACTCAGACGTTTCGAGTGCTAACGCTGATTATCATACCACACTTTTCCTGAATTTCAAGGGGAAAATGAAAAAATCACAAAAAATTCACAAACAGGGATTTTGACGCGAAATCTCCGCCGTGTTGGCGCCGTGCGTTTTTATCGCGCCGTGGCGTTGCAGGAACAGCCCTCCGGGCCGAAGAAATTCAGCTTTTTATCACTGAGGCGGATGGTCACATCATTGCTGGTCATACACTCGCCGTCGAGACAGGTGACGATATCCTCCTTTTGGGAGCGGATCCGAATGACTTGGGGCGTGGAGCAATGGGCCAGATGGGGGAATTTGTGATACTCGCCCTTGGCGTAGGGCCCCACAAATTTGGCAAACGCGGCACGGCTGACCTTTTTCACCACCAGCGTATTCAGCACGCCGTCGTTCATCCGCGCCTCCGGCACCGGCATGAAGCCGCCGCCGTAGTACCGGCCGTTGCATACCGCCACCAGCGAATAGTCGTCCTCCACCGCTTCCCCGTCCAACTCCACGGTCCAGCGGGAGCTGATCCCCTTGAACAGGAAGTTCACCGCCAGAGCGTAGATATAGCTGCCCTTGCCGTCCAGCAGGGGACTTTCACTGTATTTATGTACGTCGGCGGCCACCCGGGCGTCGATGCCGGAGCAGGCGATGGTCAGAGCGATGCGTCCGTTGACGTCGATGGCGTCCATGGGGAAGCGGGGACCGTCCCACAGGTTTTCCGCGTCCTCAAAAAGGGCCGCGCCATCGCCGAAGTTTTTCAGAAAATCGTTGCCGGTGCCCACAGGGATTACCGTCATGGCGGCGTTGTCATAACCGATGACGCCGTTGGCCACCTCGTTGGCGGTGCCGTCGCCGCCGCAGGCGTAGAACCGCAGCTCCTCGCCGCTTTCGCACAGCTTACGGGCCAGCTCAGTGGCGTGGCCCTGGTTCTTGGTAAGGATACACTGCACCTCCAGTCCGTGCTGTTTCCGCAGGGCCTCCGCCATGTCATAGATACGCTGCCGGCTGTCGTGCTTACCGGCGTTGGGATTGATGATAAAAATATGTTTCACAGTAGTATCCCCTCCGCAGAGTGTTGTTCTCTTTTATTTCTATTGTACCAGCGCCGCAGTGAATGTCATGAACAAACCATAAACTTTGCGCCGGCTATATTTTTCCATACATGAACACGTCGCATTTGATCATGCCGTTGTAGAGCTTTCGCTTTTTGGTGGCCTGCTGGTCAAAGGTGCGCTCGAACTCTGTATGGCTGGACAGCACCAGCGTCCGCCAGCCCTCCGGCAGCTGCCGCCATACCTTGCCAAATTCCCGGTACAGCTCCTCCGCCTCCCGCTTTTCCAGCAGCCGCTGGCCGTAGGGCGGATTGGTCACCAGCTGTCCGTACTGGCTGTCCCGGCGGAATTGCCGCATATCGGCCACCTCAAAGCGGATATCCTCCGCCACGCCGGCCTTGTGGGCGTTGCTGCGGGCAATGGCCACCGCTTGAGGATCCACATCGCCGCCCCAGATATCATAGGCGCCGTGGAACTCCTTGTCCCGTGCCTCGTCCTTGGCCTGCTGCCAGCTACCGGCGGGAATGAAGGCCCAATCCTCCGCGGCGAAGGCTCTTTGCAGGCCCGGCGCACGGTTGCGGGCGATCAGTGCCGCCTCGATGGGAATGGTGCCGCTGCCGCAGAAGGGATCACAGAAAGGATCCCGGCCCCGGTAGCGGGACAGCTGCACCAGCGCCGCCGCCAGCGTCTCCCGCAGGGGCGCCTCAACCCCTACGGCCCGGTAACCCCGCTTGTACAGGCCCTCGCCGCTGGTATCCAGCGTCAGCAGTACCTGGTCCTTGAAGAGGGAGAACCGCACCTGATACCTGGCGCCGGTTTCCGGAAACTGCTCCAAATGGTAGACAGCCCTCAGCCGCTCCACCATGGCCTTCTTGATGATGCTCTGGCAGGCAGGCACCGCGTGAAGCTGGGAGGAGATGGAATAGCCCTTCACCGGAAAGGCGGCGTCGCGGGGCAGATAGTCCTCCCACGCCACGGCCCGGGTGCCCTGAAACAGTTCCTCGAAGCTGCGGGCATAAAACTCCGCCAGCACCAGCATGACCCGTGCGCCGCAGCGCAGGTTGATGTTCAGCCGGGCGCAGTCCTCCAGTGTGCCGCGGCACAGCACCCGTCCGTTCTCCGCCCGCACGTCCTGCAGCCCCAGACGCTTGACCTCGTCGCTTACCAGTTTTTCCAACCCCAGCAGACAGGGGATCACATATGCATACATATGACCATTCCTTTCCGCTACGCTACAAGGCACCAAAGAGGGATGAAACAAAGTGCCTCTAACGCAGCAAGTTCCAATTTGTTAGAATAGGCTTGAGGAAACAGGCACACTACAGAGCACGTGGAGGTGAGTAGGCTCAACCTTGTGTTGGACTGAATACATATGTGTGCCGGAGGCTCTTTCAAGCACCAATAAATAGGGCATTGTACCCTGCAACCTTATCTTTGGAGAGACGGACTACTTCAATCTTTCAGTGAGCGTCCAGTCCCTGCCTGTTCTCCTCAAATACTGTTTTGAGAGGATGTGTTATGCTCAAAATCGTTTACAAGAACTGCTGTGGGATGGATGTCCACAAATCCTTTGTGGTGGCCTGTATCGCTACAACCAATGACTTGGGGGTGACCACCTACAAAAGCAAGCGGTTCTCCACTTTCACCGGAGATTTGCGCCGGTGTGCAGCCTGGCTTTCTGAGAACAACTGTCGTGATGTCTGTATGGAGTCCACCGGAAAGTATTGGATCCCCATCTACAACATCCTGGAGCCAACCTGCAATCTTGTTTTGGCTCACCCAAAGTATGTCAAATCAATCCGTGGCAAGAAAACGGACAAAAAGGATGCCAAATGGATTGCTGACATCTTCAAGCACGACCTTGTTTCCGGCAGTTTTATTCCTCCAGCAGATATCCGGCAGCTGCGAGACTTGGTTCGTTATCATTGGAAGCTGACAAACTTCACTACTGGGGAGAAGAACCGTGCTCAGAACTGTCTGACCGTTTCTAACATCAAATTGGATGATGTATTTTCTGATGTCTTTGGCAAGGCGGCCTCTGCGATTACAACCAGACTCTTGGAAAACAATGAACCTTTCGATGTGACCCCATATCTCAACAAGCGTATCAAGACTCCTGTTGAGAAGATTCAAGCTGCAGTGGACGGAAAATTGTGTGTTGAACAGGCGGAAAAGTTCCGCATCATCCGTTCCCACATGGACAGCCTTGAATTGTGCAAGCTGAATCTGGAGTCTCTTATCCTCTCTACAGCTGAGAAATATCTTCCTCAGCTCAACCTTGTTCTGACTGTGCCGGGTGTCAGCTCTTTTTCCGCAATCGGTATCATTTCGGAAATTGGCGTTGATATGTCCGTGTTCCCAACCTCGAAGCACCTTTGCTCCTGGGCTGGTCTTACACCGCAGAACAATGAGAGCGCCGGGAAGAAGAAAACCACCAGAATCAGCCGTTCTGGAGCCTATATCAAACCTCTGCTTGTTCAGTGTGCTCTCGCTGCCATCCGTGCCAAACAGTTCCCAGAAGTCCGCAGCCGTTACCTCGCTCTTAAAAAGCGCCGGGGACATAAAAAAGCAATCATTGCCATTGCCAGAATGCTGCTGACTGCAATCTATAACATCCTCAAGAAAAATGAGCCTTATAATCCGGATCTCTACCGCAAGGCTGACCGCCCGCCTTCACACCGAGAGGTTTCGTTGGAAGAAGCTGTCTATATTCTCCAACGTCAGGGATACTTAGTGACGGCTCCACCTACTGCTTAGACTTTAAACCAAACTTTGGTTTTTGCCCGCTTTTAGGGGGCTTGGTTTTGTGCGCCATTTTTCGGAATGGTACTTAAATTACAATGTTTCAACCTTCTTGTTACCTCAAATAAAAGGCCGGAAAAGTCCGGCGTGATAACGTATCAACAACAGTATACCGAATCCTGTCGAAAAGCGCAAGGCAAACGGCAAAAAATAATAGTGGAAGATCGGCGCGGGATCGTGTATAATAGAAACACCCGGAAATCGCGGCCTGACCGGCCATGTAAACTTTAAATTGCGCGAAAAACGGTGCAAATACAAAAACGCAATTTAAAGTTGATGGACATTTTCCGGGAATATGCTACCATATCACCAGAGAGAAACGGAGGAAGCAGATATGTCCTTTGGAGAACAGCTGCAGGAGGTCCGCCGCAGAAACGGCCTGACACAGGAACAATTTGCCGAAGCCTTGCAGGTTTCCCGCCAGGCAGTCAGCCGCTGGGAATCCGGACGCAGCTACCCCGAGGTGGATAAGATCCTCTACATCTGCAACCGTTACGGCGTATCCATCGGCGAGCTGTTCGCCGCGGAGGCGCCTGCGGCGCAGACAGGTGGGCAGAGACCTGCCGCAGTTCCGGAACCGGACACAGCGGCCCCGGAGCCGCCGAAAAACAGCCTGTTTGCTTCCTTTGATTCTTTCATCACCAATCTGTCGCCGAAAAGCAAATGGATCGGCGCCGGCATCCTGACAGGCTCCGCCGTTCTGGCGCTGCTGATGGGCCTGTTGTTGAGAGGAGGTAACGGAAACATGCCGGAAACTATTATATGGATCGCAGCGGTCATCATATTCGGTGTGGCGGAGGCGCTGACAGCGGGACTTGTGTCCATCTGGTTCGTCCTCGGCTCGGTGGCGGGCCTGATCACCGCCGTGCTGGGCGGCCCCATCTGGCTGCAGGTGGTGCTGTTCTTCATCGTGTCCATCGCCACGCTGGTCGCTACCCGCCCTCTGGTGCGGAAGCTGTCAAAGAAAGGACAGGTGGCCACCAATGCCGACCGTGTGCTGGGCGGTACCGCCCGGGTCACGGAGACCATTGACAACACCATTCCCACCGGTGAGGTATACATTGACGGAAAAACATGGACGGCCCGCAGCCAGTCCGGCGCGGTCATTGCGGCGGAAACGCTGGTTACGGTCATCCGGATGGAGGGCGTCAAGCTGTATGTGGACGTCCCCCACGATCTGTAAGAGATCTGCGGACAGCAGCCGTACATAATTTAAGAAAATCAGGAGGAAAAGAAAATGGGAGGCTATATTGCAATCGGCGTACTGGTAGTACTCATTCTGATTCTGGTGGTCAGCTGCATCCATGTGGTGCAGCAGTCCAAGGCCTATGTGGTGGAGCGTCTGGGCTCCTTCAGCGCCGTGTGGGGCAACGGCCTGCACTGGAAGTGGCCCTTTATTGAGCGTGTGGTGAAGAAGATCTCCCTGAAGGAGCAGGTGGCGGATTTCGATCCCCAGCCGGTGATCACCAAGGATAACGTCACCATGCAGATCGACACGGTCATCTATTTCCAGATCACGGATCCCAAGCTGTATACCTACGGCGTGGAATACCCCATGAGCGCCATTGAGAACCTGACGGCCACCACCCTGCGTAACATCATCGGCGAGATGGAGCTGGACCAGTCCCTGACCAGCCGCGACGTGATCAACGCCAAGATGCGCTCCATTCTGGATGAGGCCACCGACCCCTGGGGCATCAAGGTCAACCGCGTGGAGCTGAAGAACATTCTGCCGCCCAAGGAGATCCAGAACGCCATGGAAAAGCAGATGAAAGCCGAGCGTGAGCGCCGTGAGTCCATTTTGCAGGCCGAGGGCCAGAAGGCCAGCCAGATTCTGGTGGCGGAGGGCGAGAAGCAGTCCGCCATCCTGCGGGCCGACGCCGCCAAGCAGGCCCGGATCATGGCCGCCGAAGCCGAGGCACAGTCCATTCTGAAGGTGCAGCAGGCCATGGCTGACTCCCTGCGTATGCTGAACGAAAACTCCCCCAACGATCAGGTCATCAAGCTTAAGGCATTGGAAGCCATGCAGAAGATGGCCGACGGCAAGGCTACCAAGATCATTATTCCCAGCGAGATTCAGGGGCTGGCCGGTCTGGCCGCCAGCGCCAAGACGCTGCTGGAGAACGACGCGGAGTGAACCATAGAGGGCGGGCACGCGCCCGCCCTTACACATATCGGGAGAGAAAACTATGGCAAAGGAAAAGCGGTTTGAAAAGGTCTATTCTCAGGGAGCCATGAGCACCAACGAGATCTGGGTGGACACCCAGACCGGTGTGCAGTATTTTTACCACGGCGGTGGTTACGGCGGCGGAATGACGGTGCTGGTGGACGCGGAGGGAAAACCCCTCCTCTACCGCCGCACCCCCAACGCGCCGGAATTCTGACCCCCCAAGGGGCAGGGCATTGCCCTGCCCCGGTTTTTCCCGGTTTCTTCGCCGCTAAGCGAAATGGAGCCACCGGAGATAAAAAATTACGGAAAGGAGCCTCCCTATGTTACAGTATCTGTTTCTAATGACCAGAGTGTATCTGCTGAACTTTGGCGTTATGTGGACGCTGCCGATGCTGGCCTTTGCCGCAATGCTGCTTTTCCGGCTGCTGTGGAGCGGCAAACAGCCCTGCAAGGGTCTTCTGCTTATCATGCCCGCCGCCTATGTGGTCGTCAGCATCGTCAACGCTTACCTGTGTGTCGTCGACAACATGGCTCTGGTGAGCCTGGTGGGTGTGCTGGGCGACACGGAGGTAGCACTGCTCTTTGGCTGGCTGGGTCTGCTGCTGGGCACGGTGATCGGCAAGCTGACGAAGCGGGAGAAAGGAGATGCCCATGCCGAATGAGATCAAACGCCTTTTCCCTATCTGCCGCGACGCTGCGGCTATCCGGCGGCGGCACTGATCTGCAATTTTACGGGAAAATGGTTCTGAAAGAAGAAAGAGACGGCCGGGGCCGTCTCTTTCTCTTATGTGCTATGCATTTTCACTGTTCCCGGCGCTGCGCAGCAATTCCTCCGGCGACACGCCGTACAGCTTCGTCAGTGCCAGCAGGTTGGCGGTGCTGGGGTCGGCGGCGCCCGTTTCCCTTAGTTAAAGATATTGTTGGGTATCTCAAGATGTGTCA
>CAMEER010000043.1 GCA_945915065.1 uncultured Clostridia bacterium
CGGGACGCGACTCCCGGAATTACTGAAATGCCCTTACGGGCGCACAGTCAAAATAAGCGGTGCCCAGTTTTACAAAGAAAGCAATTGCCAGCACCATATCGATAACCGGGAATACCACCTTGTCAACGACAGTTTTAATCTGGGCAGATGCCGTAGTCCAAGTGCTCTCCACCGCAGCGGCGACGTCGCCGCTGCCGGAGGCGGAGGCTGTCACTGTAAAGAGCAGGCAGAACAGGACTGCCAGAACAGTCAGGCAGACAATTCGTTTGTGTTTCATTAGAACCTCCTTCTTACGCCCATTCCACCACGAAGACCGCAGACAAAATAGCCTCGTCTGTGACGGGCTGGGACAGCGCGGACACCACAGCGTCATAGCTTAAGGCAAGGGTATCCTCCCGCAAGATATGCCAGCCTTCGCCCAGGGTCAGGGTCTCGCTTGGGCCGGAAGCAGTGGTTTCGACCTGATTGAGCGATAAACCAACCAGCTTGGCGTCCACTTTCTCGCCGGCCATATTGGTGGAATACGGCACAATGCTCCAACCGTTCTGACCTGTCAGGGTCACAGAACTGATCTTCACAATCCCGCTGGAGTGGTTTGAGATTGAGGCTTCGGTAGCATAGACCTCGCCGTTTTCATCCACCCGCAGGGGCAGCACCGTAGGGATGGTTACGGAAAAGACTTCAATCCAGTGGGCGTAGTAGGTGGTATCCGAAGTTCCATCAAATACGGTGCTCCCGTCTACCTTTGTACCGCCGGTTGTTTCTGTATACCAGCCGTCAAAGTATGCGGTGTCTCTTGTGGGTTCTTCTGAAGGAAGAATCAGGGCTTTTCCGTATTCCTGCTTCGTGGTCTCTGTCCTGCCATCTCCCAAATCCCACGTGATGGTGTAAGTGTTGGCAGTGAACTGGGCGTAGAAGGTACGAGCAGCAGAAATGGTCACAGTGCTGTACAGGGAGCCGCCTGTGGCCGCTGTATACCAGTTGGTAAAGGTATGGCCAGTTTTCGTAGGTGTGTAGCTGGGTGCGGCTGCTGTTGTGTTCAGTGGGACAGAAGTGGTGACAGACGCCGCGCCGTTGACCTTGCCGCCGTTGGTACCGGCGTCCCATGTGACTGTGACGCTCATTGTATAACCGCACGTATCGCATTTGCCGTCCGCGTTGGTGTCGGCATGGTCGCCGTACTCATAGGCACTGTCGCCGCAGACGGAACAGGATTTTGTGCGGCGATGCTGGGTATCACTGCAGTTGCTCCAGCTGCCATAGCTGTAGCTGTGGTCGCCGTACTCTGTGCCGCTGTAGCCGCAGACAGAGCAGCTTTTTGCACGGGAATGCTGGGTGGTGGAGGCTTTACTCCAACTGCCGTAGCTCAAAGAGTGTGCCTGCGTTGTGGCAGAGCCAACACTTGAGGCGCAGACAGAGCAATACTGCGTGACGTGGTGATGTGTGTCGTTATACTGCGAATACTGCGCCGTTGTGCTGTGGCTGCCGTATTGATATTTTCCGCCTCCGCCGCAGTCGTTACAGGTTCCGTATCTGCGGTGCTGAGAAGCGGTGTAATATGTCCAGCTGCCGTAGGTGTAGCTGCCGTGCGTCGTACCCCAGTTGACCGTTTCACCGCAGTTTCGGCAGACATCCTCCCAGTCGCAGCCGCTCCAGATGCGCTGCGTGCTGCTGTGCGAGCAGGACGGCGCCTGCGCATAGCCGCAGAGCGTGCAGACGCCGCTGGAATTAAAGCTGTGCGATCCGGTGTGCCGGTAGGCGTATTCGTTCGCAGAGCAGTTGTTGCAGACTTCCCAGATGTAATGGGTGCTGGTGTCCTTGGGGGCATAGTTGTAGCTCCAACTGCACGAGCTGCAGGTGCATCCGCTGATGCCGCACGTGCCGCCCGCCAGAAGCGCATACGCGGAAATGACGCTCAGTCCCCGCGCCTCCAGCGCGGCCTGCGTGACCGGATCCTCCGTGATCACGGTCAGTTCTTCGGTGTTCACGCCGGAAAATGCAGAATCTGCGATATAGAAAGAACTGTCGTGATAGTAGAGCATAAGGAACTCCAGCTTGCCGCAGTCCATGAACGTATCTGTGCCAAGGTCGGTGAACGACGGCAGCTCGCAGAACTCCAGATTGACGCAGCCGGAGAACCAGTACGCCGCATCGGGAATGATCATGTACGCGCCGGGGTCGAGCCGGACTGCAACAATTTCTTCCCGCAGTGAAGCCCATGGCTGGTCATCCGCAGAAGTAAACGGCACGAGCTTGCCGCGTCCGGAAATATGGAGCGTACCGCTTTCATCCAGCTCCCACGCGAGATAGCCGGACGTGCTTTCCTCCGCTGCAAACGCAGACAGACTCAGCGAAAACAGAATACAGAGGGCAAGCAGAAGTGCAGTGAATTTTCTCAACAGTTTCATGGCTTTTCCCTCCTTATTCATGAACTGCCGCAATGGTGAAAATGACCGTCGCAGCGATTGCATTCGTCACAGCCTCACTCGCCGAGACTTTTGCACGATAGCGGATGGGAAGCGCCTTGCCCGCTTCGATTGCCGGGAACGCGCCGTCCGCGAGCGTCAAGCTGCCCGCTGCCTTTGTGCCGCAGCCGTTGATAGACAGGGCGATGCTGTTGCTCCCTGCCGTAAACTCGTCAAAGTTGCCGATCCCGAACGTACCTGCCTGCACGTCTACCTTTGTTACTTTGATCGATCCAACCTTGCCGGTATTGGTAATGGCAACATTGTTGGCGCAGACCACATAGCCGTCCACCAGAGATACTTGCAGGCAGGCCGGAACAGTGCAGGAGATGGGCGAGACGGTATTGACCACCGTGAGTGTCACAGGGACGCGCGCCTCGGTCGTTTCCTCAGCAGATGCCGAAACCGGGAACGCCAGAATCAGTGCAAGCGCCAAAAGAAGTGCAAAAGCTCGTTTCATATTAGCGCACCTCCTCCGGCCACAGATATGCCGCGTGCAGCGTCAGCTCCGTGTGCAGCGTGCCGATTTCTTTCCCGTCGCGGCAAGCCGTGACAGTTACGGTGCAGTCTACATCGCCAAACATGGGTGCTTCCAACAGTTCCAGTGTGGAAACGCTCTTGCCTGCGGCAAGCTCAAACACGTCAGTAAGCAGCGCATTGTCGCTGTTTTTTCGAATCTCGACGGTATAGCTGTCCGACTTGCTGTTGTTGACGAACTCTGCCTTGACGGATGTCTCCCCGACGAGCGCATACAGGTGCGCGGGCGCGGTGAATGCGATCTGGTTGTCATCCACGATGGCATTGAGCTGCTTCTGCGCTTCTCTGAGGCCGGACACATCGTAGAAGATGACCTCAGTCTCTTTGAATGCTTTTGCCCTGTCGGTGATTTTGACCTCAATCGTGTCAATGACGGCCAGCGTGGATTCGCGGTCATAGTAGACCTTCACCGCGTCGTCCACGCGGCAGACCACGATCTCAGGCATATTTGTGCCGTTGTTACAATAGACCGCCTTCGTGCCGCCGCCCCAGACGACCAACCGCCCGGTCACGGTTACGTGATCCAGCGTAATCTTACCGTCTGCAACGCCGTTTCCAAGGATGAGGTCGCCGTCAATGGTCAAATCTTTCAGGGTCACGTCAGCGCAGCGAATGAGAAGATTCCCTTCGTGGTCCTTCTCGTATGTGCCCGGAGCTGTGATGTAAGTTTTGATGATGTTGTAAAAGATCTGCGCAAACTCGGCTCTTGTAATGGTGTCCTGCGGGGCGAGGCCGCTCGTTCTGCCGTGGATATAATCTGCGCCGACCATAGCCTTGACGTAGGGCAGCGCCCAGTCGGAGATCTGGACGCGGTCAGAGAATTTGGAGAGGTCTGCATTGCCGTACCGATCCAGATCGAGCTGCAGCGCTCTTGCCACCACGGTCATGGCTTCCTGTCGGGTGATGGGCGCGTCCGGGGCCATGGATACGCTGCTGCGGCCATTGTAAGTGCCCATCTGAATGGCAAGCTGCACATCCTTGTAGTACCACTTGGATTTGGACACGTCCTTATACTGGCTGATGTCTGCAACTTTGTAGCAGCCGAACGCGCGATTGATGATGGCCGCCATCTCTGCGCGGGTCAGATTGCCGTTCGGGTCGATAATGCCGTTTCCTTTGCCGTACAGAAGCCCGTTATCCACGGCGGCAGAGACGGCTTCGGCATACCACGCATTGCGGTCAAAGTCTTTGAAATCCGCCGCTTTCCGGTCTACTGCGGATGCGGTCACGGCCAACGAGAAACAGGCGGCAACGGCGAGAACGAGTGCGAGGATTCGTTTATGTTTCAAGTTGAATTCCTCCAATCTTGATAAATTGAGGGGAAAGCCGGAGCTTTCCCCTTTGCGGCGCTGTTACAATTACACGGCATCCCACGCGATGATGAACAGGACGCTTGCGATGGCGGTGTTGGTCACGGCCTCGGATACGGGCGTCACGATGGCGTCATAGGCAATGTCAATGCTGTTGGCAGTCTGGTCGCCCACACCGGTCATAAAGCAGCCTTCCACGGCAGCGTCCAGAAGAGTCTGGGCGGAGGCGTTCTTGGCGTCGGTCTGCTTGGCCGCGCTGCCGCCGAGGGAGATAGCGAAACCGAACTTGTTGGAGTTGACCTTTTCCCCGGCCAGCGTGGACTTGTCGCCGAAGGCGGTGAGACTCCAGCCCTGGGCGGCTTCAATGGAAACAGAGCTGACCTTGACCGCACCGAAGGAGTTATTGACGATCTTGGCATCAGTGGCAGTAGAAACCGTGCCGTCCGTGCCGACGGCGATGGGCAGAACGGTGGGGACGGTGACGCTCATTTTGGTGGCTGCGGGGTCGCCGCCGATGGAGCCGTCTGCGGTGCTGGAGAGCGTGACGTTGGACGTGCCGGTGCCGCCGGATGCGTCCACGGTGTTGGCGGCGGAAGCGCTGATGGCGAGGGATGCAATCATGCAGATTGCGAGAACGAGAGAGATGATCTTCTTAAAGTTTTTCATGGTATTGACTCCTTTTCATGTAAAATCAGTTTTGAATGGTGATGGTGATGATGGCTCCGGCCGTGCCGAGAATGTCTCCCGTGGCCGGGTCGAGGTTGTGGAACATGGCCGTGCATTCGTAAGCGCCTGCTGGCAGCTCCACATCCAGGGCAGCACGTTCGATCTTGCTACCCACGGGGATTGCGTTGGAAGCGTAGATGGTTTCGCCGGTGTCGTTGCGGATGAATTCGACCTTCTGCGGGTAGTTGTTGATGGCTTCGTTCACGATCATGACGTTGCCTTCTGCCGAACCGTCCTCATAATACGGCGCAGTGTTCATGGAGATGTTGATCATGCCCTCGGACACCTTCTCGTTCAATGCCGCCTCAATTACCTCCGGGCTGAGATTCTCCCAGCCGCCTTCCACGGCAGAGGAATCATAGACGAGACCACCTGCCTGCACAGATGGGTCTGCTGCTGCCGGTTTATGCATCAGGCGGACAATGCCATAGACGCCGAGAGAAACCAGCAGCGCCAGCGCTGCGACGCAGACAATGACAATGGTGCGGGATTTTGCGTCCCGCTTTTCGTAAGTATGCATTTTGTTGTCTCCTTCTTGTTTAAAATGTTGTTTGTGCAGGCGCATCCCGCGCCCACCAGCTATGGTTGTGATGCTTCATAAATCACATCCTTTCCCCCTGATCTGTAAACCACCGGGCGGAGGCCGGCAGCGATGGTTTTGCATGGACTCACCTCATTTCCATTTGTCCGGGTTGCATCATCCGGGAATGCTCTGCTGACTGCAGCTCCTGCAGCTTTTTCTGTGCCCAGTCGGGTAAGATTTCTTCCTGAATGGCTCCAATGAAATCGCTTCGATTCCAGCGAGTCATCTCGCCGTCTGTAAGACATGTACAGCGAATCGACCTGCCAATGGCGTGAGGGCCACAGCCAAATCCGTCATGGGCATACCAGAGCTGATAATCCGGCTTCCAGTATTGCTCAGCCAGCACCTCGAGTTTCATGACCAGGACCTTCCCCTGAAAATCCAGTTCACTGCTGTTGGGCATGCAATGCTTCGGCTCAAACAGGTCCAACGCCTGTACTTCTCGCCGGAAGAAACGGACAAAGCCATCCAGCACCGCCGGATGGCTGTTCACGCAGAACTGGGCATTGTGCGCCTCGTCCGGTGGAATGAACGTTGCCTTTGCCCAGTGGAGATTGCTGCTACCGAACCGGCCGTCCCAGTCCTTTTCCTGTAAGGTATTGGACAGCACAAATTGGACACGCTTAAAACCAAATTCCTGAACGACGCTTCTGGCGCAGCCCTCCTTCAAGTGCATCCCGTCAAAGTCCCGGGAGATGGCCTTCTCAATGGCCTCCTTGCAGCGGATGTTCTCCCGGAAGCTCTCCCGCCAGAGCTTGACTTCATCCGAAGTCCTGCCGGCTTTTGCATACTCCGCATCCATCCGCCGCGCCTCCTCCACAGAGTTGGGATACAGGTAAACGAAGTTACTTCCCGCCATAGACGACGTCGCCCTTTCTAAGATGGCGGTGCAACTCCCGCAGGCAGATACCGGCGTCCAAAAGCATTCCCTCGGTGTGGGCTGCTTGTCCCGTCACGCAGCCGCAGGGCGCAGATTCCTCAATATAGATGCACTGGTTTTCGGGATCCAGCACGGCGCAGAGCCGGGCGCACTCAGGAATGCCCGCCCGTGCCAGCAGACGGTTTGGCAGATGGAACAGTTCCCGGCTGCAAATGGGACAATCTTCTTCGCAAAAATCATCGCACGGCCCGCAGGCTTCCTGCAGACATTCCAGCAGGTGCTCCGTCAGCGCGTGCAGATCATCCAGCATCGCCAGCACCTCCGCCGCGGTCATTTCTCCCTTCATGATGAGCGGCCCGGCGGATAATGGATGAATCTCCAGCGGAGCGTCCGGGATGCCCAGGCTTTCAGCCAGCTCCGCAGGAATGTGGATATTTCGTGTCTCGGTCTTCTTGACGGTGGTTCTCATGGTTGTTTCCTCCTCATTATTTATAAGGTTTTCAGTGGTTTTCCCGGAATATGGATCAGCTCCATATCGCCGTATTGTCCGGCGCTTTCAAACAGATTGGTCTGTGAAATCATTTCCCTGGGGTCAAAGTTGGTCAGAATAATCTCCTGATACTGTGATCCGGCTTTGTGGGACATGGAATTGGGGCGGCTGAAAGCCAGAATGAAGAAATCCCGGTAAAGCTCCCGGACATATTCGCAATCGTTATACGAGACCACCACAAAGCCGTTGCAGCCTGTCAGTGCATCATGAAGCCGGATGTGATCCTGCTCGGTAAACGCCACCTCGTAGTGCTGCTCCGCCTGATAGTAGGGCGGGTCGCAGTAAAATGTCACGCCTTTTCCATCCATATCCTGTATCAGCTGCACCGCGTCCTTGTTTTCGATCACCACGTTTTGCAGCCGCTCACTGGCATCCGCAATGAGCTTGAAGAACGCCCGGATATCCACGGGTTTGATGGCGAAGGACGAAAACGGGCCGTTGAAGCTGCCGCGACCCAGCCTGTAGAATGCAGCAGCGCGCTTAACGCAGTACAGCTCGGCCTGCCCTTTGAGAATCTCCGTCAGCTCCTCTGCCTGTTCCGCCGGGAGCTGCGTCTGCACCGTCTCGATCTCCATATCCAGACATTCCAGATACTTCTGCAGACTGTTTTCTTTCCGCAGCATGGCTTTTACAAATTCAAATTCCGCGCGACAGTGGATGGGCAGGTATCCCAGCTCGTTCATCAGCGTGATGGGACTGTCCCGCACACAGACGAACAGGTTGACCAGATCGGCATTGAAGTCGTTGTAGACGTCAATTCTGGTTTTGGAGGCTGGCAGACCCAACAGGATTGCGCCGCTGCCCCCAAACGGCTCCACATAGACTTTGGGCTTTGGCGGCAGGACCTGCCGGACATAGGGCGCGAGCTTCTCCTTGCCGCCCACCCACGGGATAAAGGGCTTAGCGATGGGTCTCACCGCCTTCCCCAAAGGACTCCAGCGCCGCCTCCAACCCACGGATGGCAGATTCCAATCCTGCGGTCATCTCCCTCAGGAGCCGGATAGTGGCGTAGACCTCTCCCGCAGTAGCCGCGTAGAAGTAGCCCTCCCGGCTGCTGGCAATGGGGACGCCCTTTCGTCGCAGGCGGCTGATGCGCTTGCGCAGATCGCTCCCGCCCATGGAAAGCTGCTGCTCCAGCGCGCTTCCGGCAATTAGGTGAGACTTGCCGTAACAATTGGTTTTCAGATAGGCACGCAATGTTTCATCATTCATATTCGCTCCCTTCCGGGCCCGCTTTTCGGAAAAGAGCGCGAAAAAACAGGGCCATGTTCTCCCTCCGAAAACGGCCCTTCCTTATCATCGTTCTTCAGTTTCGCCTACATACTTTGTTCATGCGCCAGCCTTGGACCGAACTGCTCTTCCTCCGTCTGGATCTCCCAGTCGTCCCAGCTCCACAGGTGGACATACAATTCTCCGTCTCCGACGTCGATCTCTTGCTGCTCAAAGCCCTCACCCCAGCCGTCCGACGCCTGGCCGGTGATATACTCCTTCAGGGTGGACAGTTCTTCCGGGGTGAGCGTACCGAACACACGACACTCAGCCACACCCCAGAGCCAGCCATCCCGTTCCTCTGCGGTGAAGGCCACGGACTTCACCTTGTCATCCACGCTGTCGTTCCGGCCATACCAGTGCATGATGCCGCGCTCGGCTTCCTCTGGCATCCGGCTCTTGACCAGCGCCGCCTGAATCGCATCTTCGTAAGCGCAAAGGTCTTTGCCTTCCAATGGCGTACCATCCGATTCCATGTCGCCGTAATCGTCAGATTGGTACAAGTCTGCGGTCAACGGCATATACAGCTTCATGGTGGTGGGCTCAGGCGGCGTTACGGTGAAGCTGTCCTCCCCGATGACGAGTCCCAGGGTTCCACCGTTGTCCCACTTCATGTGGAACGTTCCCGCATCATCGATGAAATCCAGCGTGCCCATGGTGCCGGGCGGGACCGGGGCGTAGGGGTCTTTCATCTCTCTGAGTTTCACACGCGAGCCTGCGGGATACTGCTCCCGCAGAAACTCCAGCCATTCTTTTGCGATTGACATTCTCTTATTTGGATCGTGCTTCATTTTCATCCTCCTCGTCCGGTTCATACAGCGCAAGCTGCGTCGCTGCAGCAAGGTGTGCGCCAATGGTAAGAATGCCGGCAATGCCGATTAGCACACCGAGCGAGATGATAATTGCTTTTTGCATGAGATATTTTCTCCTTCATTTTTTGTCCCTTAATTGAGTCATGCCATACCGCCCAACTGAACGCCCTGTTCCTGCCGGTACGCCTCGGCAGGGTCTTCCATCATAAGCTCCTCCAAGCTCAACGCACCGTAATACGAGATATAGCCTTTATCCGTGAGCATACCAGTTTCCTGTTCCATACGCTGAAGGCCATACTTCTCATAGTCGTAAAAATCTTTCAGATTATCGTCATAGTCAAAGTGGCCGGATTCCTGAATCATGTACCTACCGTACTCCGCAGGTGTGCGGACTTCGGGGACAAACTCGAACTGATCCAGATTTTCCGCCAGATGGCGTATCTGGCTGGCGGATTCAGGCTCTGCCATTTCCACCACAACGCCCAGCTTTTTCTGTGCCTCCATGGAGAGCCTACTAACCGCCAATGCGAGATCGTTCAGCTCATAGATGCTCTCCTGCCGGAAGTCCAGCGCGGCGTTGATCTCCGCCGGGAAGCTGCTGTTCTCAAACCGGAAGCGCATATCCTCCGGGTCCGGAATGCCGGAGCGGAGCATGGCCCGTTCGATCTTTCCCCTGGCGGCGAGCAGGTACAGCCAGGTAACATGTTCCATATTCCTCGGTTCCTGCTTGGAGGACAGGGCCACCGTCAGCAAATCCGGCTCGTAGTGATACTCGGGCAGGTGCTTTCCATCGTAGAGCTGTTCCAGCCGCATGCCGTTGTCATAGACCACGCCGTACCGTGTGACGGTCCCGGCGCCGCTGTCGATCAGCAGCAGCGCCGTTTCATAGCCGTCCAGATTCTCCAGCTCTCCCATGCTGGCACAGCCGCCATGGAGATTCATGTAGTGGGTACGGCCAATGGCCTCCAAATTGGAGAAGTCCGTAACGACCGTTGCCTGCTGGCAGCAGAAGGTCAGGTTGATCAGGTCTGTCATGCCGCGCAGGTTTAGCTTTTCGGCCATGGCCTGATACTGTGCTACTTCCGTGGTGTCGAAGCTGTCCAGCCGCTTGGCCAGATAGTCCAGCTCGTCCAGATTGACCTCCGAATCCTCCAGCCGTTTCAGGGCAGGCCACGGGCCGGAGACCTCCAGCACCTGACAGTCCCGCCGGGCTGCGTTCCCAATTTCCAGCGCCGCCAACAGCTTGATACAGTGGTCGTATTCTTCCCTGGGAATGGGGAACGGAATGGTGGCCGCGCCATATTCCGGGTGGTCACGGTTCCCCAGTACAATTTGCATGTTCATCTCCTCCATTGATTTTTGTGATTCTGCTTCTCATACATTCTCCGTTCCCGCCCCAGCAGACGAAGCCGTTGGACGGGTACGGGCAGCCCTCGCACAGCTCTGACCGGGTGCAGACGGGCGGCGGTATCGGCTCTCTTGCTGTTTCCGGACTGTAGGTTCGTCCATACAGCCGGGGCTGGATCTGGTCATTCTCCATTAACATTCCTCCTGAAACGCAAAAAGGGCGCCAGATCGTTGGTTTGTAAAAACCAACAATCTGGTGCCCAAAACTTTGCGCAAAAATATCTTTTTAATTTGCTCGATTTTTTCTGCAGTCAGCTGCTCAAAAAGGGCGCTGACGCTGAAATTTCGCCTGAATATGGAAAAACAGAGGTTCAAATCCTGTTTGAGCCCCTGGAATCCGCTGATTCATCTATGGAGTTTTCTAAAAAAATCCGAGGATAAAAAATTGCCGAACACCTTGAGATTACTGGCTTTTTCAGTCATTCATCTATAGTGTTCGGCAATTCTGGCAGGGGCACAAGGACTTGAACCCTGAGCCTACGGTTTTGGAGACCGCCGCTCTACCAATTGAGCTATACCCCTATATTCAATTTAAGTGGTGGGCCTTCGGGGACTCGAACCCAGGACCGACCGGTTATGAGCCGGCTGCTCTAACCAACTGAGCTAAAGGCCCATAATCTTTGAAAATAGGATAGCCGTCACACTAGTGACGGCTATCAGTGGCTCCCCCTGTTGGACTCGAACCAACGACCCCCTGATTAACAGTCAGATGCTCTACCGGCTGAGCTAAGGAGGAATATATATGTTGGCATTACCTATCTTCCCGACCAGTCACCCGGTAAGTATTGTCGGCGGAAG
>CAMEER010000044.1 GCA_945915065.1 uncultured Clostridia bacterium
TGACAGCGGGAACCATGGCGCCGGCGCAGTAGGAGATACCTTCCTGCTTCAGGGAGATGCCGGGGCTGGAAGAAGAAGTGATGACGCGGGCGCCGGTGCCGGCAGCACCATAGACCATGTTGATGGCCGCCACTTCGCTCTCGGCCTGCAGGAAGCAGCCGTCAACTTCGGGCATACGGGCGGACATGTATTCAGGGATCTCCGTCTGCGGAGTGATGGGGTAACCGAAGAAATAACGGGCGCCGGCGCGAATCGCGGCCTCCGCAATAGCTTCGCTACCCTTCATAAGAGTCAAAGCCATGTTTTTTCCTCCTTAGTCTTTTTCGATACGGATTACCACATCGGGGCAGGTGCGGGCACAGGAAGTACAGCCGATGCATGCTTCCATGTTGGTGACCTCCGCAGGGTGATAGCCCTTCGCGTTGATCTTTGCCTTGGACAGTTCAATGATACCCTTGGGACAAGCTCTGACGCACAGACCACAGCCCTTGCAAAGGTTTTCATTGATGGTTACTCTAACCACATTTGACACCTCTTTTCTCTTATTTGCTGAATTCTCTACCATATCTCTATCCCTTTTCCGGGGGATATACGGGGGATCAATACATCTCTTTTCTGGGATCCGTAGTGTTCAGACCGTACTCAATATAGGAATCCCAGTCACGGTGCATATACACGTCAATGGCAATGGGTTTTCCCACATATTTCGGGTCGGGGTTTCGGGCCAGAAAAGCATCCAGAAACTCCTTCTTTCCGGTGGTATACGCAACAGGGATACCGGTGGCGTCCGATACCTGCCGCAGCAGCTCATAGCCATCCCACAACTCCTGCTCGGTAGTCATGGTGGCAAGATTCGTATTGTTGATCATGCCGGTGATCTGCAAACGGGAGTGGGCCTGCATCCCCTCCTGCAAACGGTGTATCTTTTCCGCCGTACTGGCCAGCGGGCGGCGGATGTTGACCACATTCAGCACCTCAAGGGAGCCTTCCGGCAGATCCACGAAGTCCTGATGATAGCGGCCCAGCGCCGTGGAGCCCACATCGTCGCCGCCTACGTCAAAGATCACGCTGTCCCAGTCCAGAACGAAAGCGGACTGCACCTCGGCAGGGAGAGAAAGTGTTTCGATGCCGGAGCAGGCAAAATTGGGGGAAACCAGACGAATTTCCTTTTGTTCCACCATCTTTCCGCGTTCCGTCAACCGGAAATAGGTGTTTACCATATCCAGATCGATCAGCTCCGTGCGCTCGCCGCGGGCAGCGGCCTGCATGGCAAAGTTCAGCGCAAGCTCACTTTTACCGCTGCCGTAGTTGCCGATCAGTACCTTGACATTTTTCATCCGCTGTGTTCTCCTTTACGATCAGGTGTTGCGAATATAAGGTCGGAAAACCACAGGTTTTCCGATGGAATCACAGTATCCCCTCCCCGGGGGAGGGGATACTGTTGCTATGTAGTGTGACGATTACTTCAGGTTCTCCCGAATGGTCTGGCACAGTGCGGTAATACCCTGAACGATCTTTTCCTCAGGCATGCAGCTGTAGTTCAGACGCAGGGTGTTCTCATGACCGCCGTTGGGGAAGAAGGAGCCGCCGGGAACGAACGCCACCTTCTTGGCCAGGCACTTCATCTGCAGCTCCTTGGCGTCCATGTAGTCAGGCAGGACGACCCAGGCAAACAGACCACCTTCAGGACGGGTGAAAGTGCAGGGCTCAGGCAGTTCCTTGGCCAGTGTCTCCAGCATCACGGCGCGGCGCTTCTTGTAGCACTCGCGGATGGTATTGACGTGAGCGTCCAGATCAAACATGTCGATCCACTTGGAGGTCTCCATCTGGCCGATGGTGGAAGCCTGCAGAGAAGCCGCCTGCTCCATGAAGTTGTACTTGGCCAGGATCTTATCCTCAGCGCAGACCCAACCCAGACGATAGCCGGGCGCCAGAATCTTGGAGAAGGTACCCAGATAGACCACCAGACCCTTGGTGTCAAGGCTCTTCAGAGCGGGCAGATAGTCGCCCTCAAAGCGCAGTTCGCCATAGGGATTGTCCTCAATCACAGGGATCTCGTACTTGTTGACGATATCCATGAACTTATGACGACGATCCAAATCCCAAGTGCGGCCGGTAGGATTCTGGAAATCGGGGATGACATAAATCATCTTCACACGCTCGGTGGTGGCCAGGATCTTTTCCAACTCTTCCATGATCATGCCGCCGTCATCGGTGGGCACTTCAATAAAGGTGGGCTCGCAAGCCTTGAATGCATTGACTGCGCCCAGATAGGAGGGGCTTTCCAGCAGCACCACGTCGCCGGGGTTCAGGAACACACGGGCGGAGAAATCCAGACCCTGCTGAGAACCGGAGGTCACCAGAATGTGGTCAGCGTCGGTGTGGATATTGTTCTTTGCCAGCATACGCTCGGCGATCTGCTCGCGCAGACGGGGATAACCTTCGGTGGAAGAATACTGTAATGCCACGCGGCCATTTTCCTTCAGAACGGCTTCGGAAGCCTGGATCATCTGCTCGACGGGAAACAGCTCGGGAGCGGGCATACCGCCGGCGAAAGAAATGATGTCCGGCTGTGCAGTCAGCTTCAGCAACTCGCGGATCTCGGAGCCCTTCAGCAGGTCCATTCTACTTGCAAACTGTACCATGAAATTTTCCTCCTCAAATTGTCCGTGTGTCTTTCCGAAACGCACGGCATGTAGATACGCCAATTTGTACCCATTACATTAAAGCACACTTCCCCGCTAAAGTAAACAGTTGGTTTTGGTCAAAAGATACAAAAATTCGAAAGATTTTTCTTTTTGGTAAACATTACAAAAAAACGGCGGCGATTGATGTGATTTCGCCCAATACCGAAAAACGCGGTAAAAATACATATGGTAAAAACAGGATGAAAACAGGCACATTACAATAGAAAAAAGATGATGTTTTACAAATAATAACAGCGCAGAGCCGTTTTACTCTGCGCTGTTGTCCTTACGGTTTCTATATCGAGCTTGGGTCATTCTGTGATCCATCGGAGAGGAAGGGTTGTGCCGTATCCGACTTATCTTTTTCCCGTTCGCGGCGGGCGCGAAGCCGGTCATAAATCAACATGCCGCCCGCGCTGACTATCAGCGTTACAGCGAAGATCAGGATGGCGCCCCAGTAATTTTTGGAACCCAGCGCGTCACCGCCCATGGTGGAGGTGACAATGGAAGGGATCCTGCCCAGTGAGCAGATCATCAGCCACACGGGGAAACGAATATTAGTCAGACCGGCAAAATAGCAAAGAAGATCCTTTGGCGTCCCCGGCAGCATGAAAATGATGAGAAAAATCAGATCACGTCTTGGCGTGGCCTGCAAGAAGCGGACGGAACGCAGCTTGTCCTTTGAGAAAAAAACTTCCACCAGCCGGGGACCGAACCGGCGTACCAACAGAAAAACGCAGATACTTCCCATAGCGGAGGCCGCCAGACACAGCAGCGTACCCTCCACTGCGCCGAAGGCATACCCGGCGGCGATCTCAAAAGGCTCGCCGGGGATTACTGCCACGATTACCTGCAGGATCACCATGCCCATATAGGCAATACGTCCGCTGAAGCCGTGGGAGTTTACCCAGTCCCGAAACCGTTCCGGCTGAGAGGCAAAGCGTACCAGCGGTACGCCGACCAACCATATCAATAAGGCAAAGACCACCACAGCGATGCCAATAGCGGTAAGCCCCAGCAGCTTTTGCTGTGAAGGCGATAATTCATTCTTTTTCATACGTGCAGTTAAGGCCCCAAAACCAACAAAATATAACGGACATATTATAGCACCGGACGAATACAACAACAAGATAGATATTATGACCGGTTTGTAAATAAAAGATGAATAGGCAGCCTGCTGCTTGTTCAATGGGCACATTGCTTTTGTTCCGCGCAGCGGTTGACAAAAGGAGACGAGCAGAGTAAACTTAAAAGTAAACAAGTGTTCACATTTTGGAGGAAACCATGGGGCAGACGAAGGAAAAAATATTGATCACGGCGCTGGAACTGTTTGCGCAAAACGGCTATGAGGCGGTATCGGTCAGTGATATTGCCGGACAGTTGGGTATCACGAAGGGCGCGTTATATAAGCATTATACAAATAAGCGGGCTATCTTTGACTGTATCATTGCCCGCATGGAGCGGCAGGATGCGCAGCGAGCCGGGGAGTTTGCGCTGCCGGAGGGTATCCTTGCCCAGATGCCGGAGAAGTATTGTCATACGTCACTGGAACAGCTGACCGCTTACAGTAAGGAGCAGTTCCGCTACTGGACACAGGATTCCTTTGGGGCGCCTTTTCGTCGGATGCTGACGCTGGAGCAATACCGCTGCGATGAAATGGCCCGGCTGTACCAGCAATATCTGGCCGCCGGTCCGCTGGGGTATGTGACGGATCTGCTGGGCAGTCTGAGGTTTGACCATCCGCAGCAGCGGGCGGCGGTCTTTTATGCCCCCATGTTTCTGTTGTACAGCGTCTATGACGGCGCGGAGGACAAGGAGGCTGTTGTGGCGCTGGCGGACGACTGTCTGGAGCGTGAATTGCAGAGGCTGACGGGGGAGCAGAATATCGAGCGGACGATCCATAAGAAGGCCTGAAATCATCAGATTTCAGGCCTTCTTTATGGAAAACAATGCCCCCGGCCATTCGCCGGGGGATATTTATTGGTGTTCCAAAATCACGTCTATCATGTCCAACAGCATACGGCGATGCTTCTGATCCAGTCTTGCGTACTTGTTGGCCAGCTCCATTGCCAGATAGTTCTGCCGTCCCATCGACGCGCCGGTAACCAGATACGCCATATCACAATCCAAAATCGTGCAGATCTTTGAAAGCATATCCAGATTCGTTTTACTGATGCCCCGTTCCAACTGGCTGACGTAGCCAACCGTAACAAACAGCCTCTCCGCCAGCTGTTCCTGCGTCATTCCCGTAGCCCTACGCCGCTGCTTGATGCGTCCGCCAATGGATCGGTAATCCACACTCATGATTTCTCACCCCAACCTTATTATGATAGTGATAGCTAAAAAGTACAGATAGTTTATACTAAATATTTAGTTATAGTATTGACTATTCGGAAACATGGTGATATGTTATGCACATAAATGATGGTTGCCGCAAATAGTGTTGACTCATTGATTACCCGTTCACATTTCGTTAAGTCATTTTTCTTTCGAGAAAAAAGCAACAATATGCACAAAATAGTGTTTGAATATTTGCCGTTATTTTCGTTCAGCACTTTTGCACGACACATAGTCGATTATGTAAATATGATATTTGACTTGCCGTTATACAGAGATATTTCGTGCTTTGTTTCGTATTTCTTGCCATCCGGCGTGAAATAAATATCATTTATACTTTTTGAGGAGGAAACATATGAAAAGCTGATTACATTGGTTCTGTCGGCTGCTATGCTGCTCAGTCCCCTGTGCGTGACTGCATTTGCTGGCGAATCCACAAATTGCCCTGACGGTGATAGCTGTACGCAGCATGTCGCAAAAATTACTGCCGGCGAAACTACCATCCACTATGACACCTTGGCTGAGGCTGTCGCTGCTGTATCCGCTGACGGAACGCAGACCACCATCACTCTGTTGCGCGATGCCGAGGGCAGTGGCGTGAAAGTGCAAGATGGCCAGAACATTATCTTTGATCTTGCCACTCATACTTACAAGGTCACTGATACCGTCGGTTCTTCCGGCACCGAGACCAACGGATTCCAGCTGCAGCAGGGCTCCACCGTTACCTTTACAAATGGTACACTTACCTCTGAAACTGCCCAGATCCTGATTCAGAACTACTGCAACCTTACGCTCGACGGCGTAACAGTTGACGGCACAAGTCTGGCCGGCGCCAAATACGCAGTGTCCAACAATAATGGCGAAGTTCGCATCAAGAATTCCGTCATTAAGGCCGCTGACGGTGGAGTGGCATTCGACGTGTACAGCTTCGGCAGCTACACCGGCGCGAATGTCACTGTTGAGAACAGCGATGTTTACGGCAAGATTGAAGTCGGCGCTTCTGACGGTGCAAACACTACTGACCTTAAACTTCAGATCAAGAGCGGTACCTTTACCGGCACGCTGGACGTGACTGAAGGGTTTGCTGAGAACGTTGCTATCACCGGCGGCACCTTCAGTGAAGATGTGTCCGAATACATTGATGATTCTGAGGTTGCCGAGGTTCTGATCGACAACACGTATTATGTGGGTGATGCGGCTACGGCGGCCATTAAGGCACTGCGCCCCGGTCAGCAAGTGACCGTCGTTGCCGGCAGCGTGAAGATTGGATTCCTTACCTTAGAAGCGGGTAAGACTTATACCTATCCCAAATCCAATCCCGGCTCCGGCTCCAGCAACAGCAACAACAACAGCGGCACCACCATTACCCAGTCCCCCAAAACTGCCGATGCCGGTATCGCTGTCTATGGCGTGATGAGCGTCATGTCCCTGCTGGGCATGGGCTACGTCAGCAAGAAGAAGTCTCGCTAAACCGCGAAGATCCATTTCCCGAAATGCGTCTTGCGCAGACGGCCTCACAATATCAGGGAGCCCCTGATGGGTGAAGGCTTTGCCCAAAGGCGGGCTGCCCCGCAGAGGCACATTGCCAGCGCATTGGTGCAGTGTAAGTATTGTATAGCAAATAAATACCCCCGGCTGTTCACAATGGCCGGGGGTATTTATTATGCTGGTAAAGCCTTGTGTGATCGCGGCAAGCATACATGACTGGACGGCGTAAACGCGAAAAGCTGTTCACGGCAGCATTCCTGCTGCATAGAATGATACCAGTTATGGAAAGGAGCGTGTGACATGGAATTTCATCATCCTGTGGGCTGTGGCCGTGACCGCTGTGAAACTGATCACGGCCACAAGCCGTTTGTTGCGCATGTGGTACGCGCAGTGCGGCAAAATCAAAATTTCCGCACAGCGTTCTGGACAGGAGATCACTTGCAGATGACTCTGATGAGCATTCCTCCCTGCGGAGAGATCGGTGTGGAAATGCATCCTGACACGGACCAATTCATCCGTGTGGAAAACGGACAAGCGCTTGTCCATGTAGGAGCTTGCAGGGAAAAACTGGACTTCCAGTGCCGCCTTGGTGCGGGGGATGCGCTTTTTGTACCCTGCGGTACATGGCACAATGTAGTGAACGCAGGAAATTGTCCGCTGAAGCTCTCATCTGTCTATGCGCCGCCCCAACATCCCAAAGGGACCATACATCGCACAAAGGCGGATGCCGCAGAGGGGGATCATTGATTGAACAGAATAAAAAAGACCTGAAATCTTTCAATTTCAGGTCTTTTTGGTGGAGATAAGCGGGATCGAACCGCTGACCTCTTGAATGCCATTCAAGCGCTCTCCCAGCTGAGCTATACCCCCATATTTTGTTTTTCTGTCGCTGCCGACTTGCTTAATATATCAGACGTCAGATCAAAAGTCAACCCCTATTTTTCAAAAAAATGCAAAATATTTCATACGGAGAGACCGAACCGCCAATGCAACTTGCAACTTACCGGTGACTATGCTACACTGTCAGCAGATGAATGAGGGAGGGCCTTACTATGTTAATAGATCGCGAACGGCAAGAGGCGATTGATGCCGGAGAGCGTGCGCTGGACAGCCTGTACGGCGTGCGGAAGGAACTGGAAAGCGCCGGGAACTGGGGATTGCTGGATATGTTTGGCGGCGGTTTGTTTACTACTTTTGTCAAGCACAGCAAGATGGGTGACGCGCAGCGGTACATGGAGCGGGCCAAGCATGATCTGGCTGCCTTCAGCCGGGAGCTGGCGGATGTGTCAGAGACGCTGAATATAAACTCCGGCGATTTTCTCACCTTTGCCGATTACTTTTTTGACGGATTTCTGGCGGACATGATGGTGCAGTCCCGGATCCACGATGCCCAGCGTCAGGTGGACGACGCCATTTACCGTGTGGAATCCATTCTGTCCCGGCTCAGAAATCAGGGGTGACTATGGCAGATTATTTTACGATACAACTGTCCGCCGACGAGATCCGGGGCATCAGCAGTATCGGTCTTGCCCATCTGGGGGACGCCGTGTATGAACTGCTGGTACGCACATGGCTGTGCGCCCACGGTAAGGCGACCGGAAAATGCCTGCACCGGGCCACCATCGAGCTGGTATGCGCGCCGAAGCAGGCAGAGTTCAGCGAAAAAATACTGCCCCTGCTGACAGAGGAGGAGCAGGCTGTGTTCAAGCGGGGCCGCAACGCCAATGTGCATTCGATCCCGCAGCATGCCAGCCGCGCCCAGTATCAGCAGGCCACGGCACTGGAAACGCTGCTGGGCTGGCTGTACCTGAACGGACGGCGGGAGCGGATCAACGAACTGTTCAACATCATGATGGAGGAATAAACCATGCCTTTGGATGCCGTCTGCCTGAGGGCAGTGGTCAACGAACTGACACCGCAGCTGACCGGCGCGCGGATCGAAAAGATCCAGCAGCCCGCCCGGGATCAGGTAGTCCTGCTTTTGCGGGGCAGCCGCCGGCTGCTGCTGTGCGCCAATCCCAATCAGCCCCGTATCCATATGACGGAGCAGCTGCGGGATAACCCGTCCCAGCCGCCGATGTTCTGTATGCTGCTGCGCAAACGCATCGGCAACGGGCGTATTGTGTCGGTGGAGCAGGCGCCGCTGGAGCGTGTGGTGACGCTGCAGATCGAGGCCACCGATGAGCTGGGGGAGCAGAGCCGGTTTTCCCTGATTCTGGAAGCCCTGGGCCGTCACGCCAATCTGATCCTGTGTGACAAGGAAGGGCGTATTCTGGACTGCCTGCGTCGGGTGGATCTGGAAATGTCTCAGGAGCGGCAGGTGCTGCCGGGATTATACTACCACCTGCCGCCCCGGCAGCAAAAGCGCGATCCCCTGACGGTCACACGGGAGAAATTTATGGCGCTGCTGCCCCGTGGGGAGGAACCGTTGGACGGCTGGCTTTTGTCGCAGTTCACCGCCATGCCGCCGCTGGTAGCCCGGGAGATCGTCAGCCGCGCTTACGGAGAAAGCGATCACTGCGCCGCCGATGACCGCCTGTGGGATGCCTTTGCCGCATGGCAGATATTTGCCAATGAGAATAACTTTACACCAACGGTGCTGTATCGCAATGGGAAGCCCTTCGACTTCACCTATGGCCCCATCAGCCAGTATGGTGATTACTGCACCAATGTGACCGCTGACAGCTTCAGCGCGCTGCTGGACAGCTTTTATGAGGAGCGGGAACAGGCGGAGCGGGTGAAACAGAAGGGGCAGGATCTCATCAAAACCGCTGTCAACGCCCGGGATCGCATCCGCCGGAAGATTGCCGCACAGGAGAAGGAGTACGCCGCCTGCCTTGATCGGGACCATCTGCGCATCTGCGGCGAGCTGATTACCGCCAACCTCTACCGCATGGACCGGGGACAGCGGAAGCTGACGGCGGAGAATTACTATGAGGAGGGCTGTCCGGCCATGGACATCCCGTTGGACGTGCGTCTGTCGCCGCAGGAAAATGCCGCCCGGTACTTCAAGCAGTACGCCAAGGCCAAGACTGCCGAAAAGATGCTGACGGAGCAGCTGACCAAGGGCAGGGAGGAGCTGCGGTATCTGGAGAGCGTGGTGCAAGAATTGCAGCAGGCGGAAAGTGAGCAGGACTTCAACGATATCCGGACCGAGCTGACCGACGGCGGCTATATCCGCCAGCGGGGCAGGAAGCAGCCCGGCTTCCAGCGGGCCTCCAAGCCCCGTGAATTCCGGTCTACGGCGGGACTGCGTATTTTGGTGGGCCGCAACAACCGCCAGAATGACAAGCTGACCACCAAAGGAGGACAGAAGTGGGATATCTGGCTCCATACCCAGAAGATCCACGGCTCCCATGTGCTGCTGTGCACCGATGGCGCGGAGCCGGATGAGACGAGCCTGCAGGAAGCCGCCGTACTGGCCGCCTACTATTCCCAGGCCCGGGACAGCAGTAAGGTGCCGGTGGATTATACGCCGGTGAAGTTCGTGAAAAAGCCCGCCGCCAGCCGTCCCGGCATGGTGGTGTATACCACCTATCAGACCATGTATGTGGATCCTGACATGGAACTGGTAAAGCGGTTGCGTGTAAAATAAAAAGAGGGAGGATGACCTCCCTCTTTTTATTCGCCTTCGCTGTCGGTATCGCGAAAGATCATGGTGATGCCCCACAGACCGGCAACGCCCACCAGTGCGTAGATAATGCGGCTGATGGTGCCCATCTGGCCGCCGAAGAGAAATGCCACGCAGTCGAAGCCGAAGAAGCCTACGCTGCCCCAGTTCAGGGCACCGATCACAATGAGGATCAGTGCGATCTTGTCAATAATTTTCAAAAAAGTGACCTCCCTAAAATAGCTTGGCGCGGATAGTTTTTCCCTTTGCAGCCAACTTATGCAAAAAAATTTGTCAGATTAGCTTAAAAATTTTTGGAAACCATTGCATTAACAGGTGAAATTATGGTATGATAGCAGCGCATGATGGAACGACTTGTGACCTTTATCACAAAAGAGGAGGAACGACATGAATCATAAGTTTGAAAAGCTGGGTTTCTATCCCGCTGACATTCTGCTGCCCAAGGATCAGGATATGACCAAGTGGGCAGTGGTGGCCTGCGACCAGTTCACGTCTGAACCGGAGTACTGGCAGGCGGTGGAGCAGCAGGTGGGTGATGCACCCTCTACACTGCGCCTGATCCTGCCGGAGGCCAATCTGAAGGCGCCCAATGTGGACGAGTACATTCAGAACATCAACGACTCCATGAGCAAGTACATTGCTGACGGCGTGTTTGAGACGCTGACCGATTCCCTGATTTACATCGAGCGTCAGCAGTCCGATGGCAAGATCCGCCACGGTTTGATCGGCATGGTGGACCTGGACGCCTATGACTTTACCCCCGGCTCCGGCGCGCTGATCCGCGCCACCGAGGGCACTGTGCTGGATCGTATCCCGCCCCGGGCCCGCGTGCGCCGCAACGCTCCCATCGAGCTGCCCCATGTGATGCTACTGATCGACGATCCCGACAAGACCGTCATTGAGCCGCTGACCGCCGCTGCCGATACTATGGAGACGCTGTATGACTTCGACCTGATGCAGAACGGCGGCCATATCAAGGGCTACAAGCTGTCTCAGAAGCAGATCGACGCCGTGGCAGATGCGCTGGAGGGACTGACCACCGACGCGGCCATGCAGAAGAAGTACAACGTCTCCGGCGTGGCGCCCCTGCTGTTCGCCGTGGGCGACGGCAACCATTCTCTGGCCACCGCCAAGGCCTGCTA
>CAMEER010000045.1 GCA_945915065.1 uncultured Clostridia bacterium
ACTGGCAGCGGATCGCGGAAGCGGCCTCCAATCTCAGCCGCATGGATATCCGCATCGACGACAATCCCCTGCTGACGGCGGCGGACATGAACGCCAAGTGCCGTCGGCTGGACAATCTGGGGCTGGTGGTCATCGACTATCTGCAACTGATGACCAGCGCCGGCGGCAAGAGCTATGCCGGCGAAAACCGCCAGCAGGCGGTATCTGACATCAGCCGTATGCTGAAGATCATGGCAAAGGAGCTGCAGGTGCCGGTGCTGTGCCTTTCGCAGCTGAGCCGCGCCAACGAAAAACGTGACAACAAGCGCCCCATGCTGTCGGACCTGCGTGAATCCGGCGCCATCGAGCAGGACGCCGATATCGTCATGTTTCTGTATCGTGACGATTATTATAATGAGGACTCGGAAAAGCACAACATTGCCGAATGCATCGTGGCCAAGAACCGTCACGGCGAGACCGGCAAGGTGGAGCTGCGGTGGATGCCGGAGTACACCGCCTTCGGTACGCTGGAAAACCGGTACGGCGACGATGAGGAGTAAGCCATGGATCTGATCCCTTGGATGGAACGGCGGGGGATGCTGCCGCCGGCCGGCGGCTTGCTGCTGTGCGCCGTGTCCGGTGGGCGGGACTCCGTGTGCCTGCTGCACTATCTGGCAAACCTTGCGCCCGGCCGCGGCTTTTCCGTGGCGGCGGCGCATCTGAACCACAAAATGCGTCCGGAGGCTCAGCGGGACGAGGACTTTGTCCGGGCGCTGTGCCGGAAACTGGATGTTCCCTTTTACACCGAGGCCGCGCCGGTCTATGAGACGGCGGAGCAGTGGGGCCTTGGTGTGGAGGAAACAGGTCGGCGGCTGCGGTACGACTTCCTGCAACGCACTGCCGATGCCATCGGCGCGGAGCGTATCGCTACCGCCCATCACGCCCAGGATCAGGCGGAAACCGTGCTGCTGAACCTGCTGCGGGGCACCGGTCCGGAGGGACTGGCGGGTATCCCGCCGGTGCGGGGTAGAATCGTCCGCCCCCTGCTGCAGACCAGCCGCCGGGAGATCGAGGACTATCTGGAGGAGCAGGGACTGTCCTATGTGGAGGACAGCACCAATCAGGACACCCATTACGCCCGCAACCGCTTGCGGCGGGAGCTGTGGCCTCAATTGGAGACCATCAATCCCGCACTGACCCGCTCCATCGGCCGCACGGCGGAGATCCTGCGGAGCGAAAACACCTATCTGGACACACTGGCGGCTGACTATCTGCCCCAGTCGGGCACGGCGTTGGAAACGGCGCGGCTGCTGTCAGCGCCGGAGGCTTTGCGGCCCCGTATCCTGCGGCTGCTGCTGGGGAGGCTGCCCGGCGGAAAAAAGGACGTGGGCGCGGTACACATTGACGCACTGCTGGCGCTGGCCGTCGGCGGCGGCACGCTGGACTTGCCGGGCGGGATGCAGGCTGTCTGCCGCGGCGGACAGCTGCGCCTGACCATGCAGGCGGCGGCCCTGCCGGAGATGACGCTCAGGCAGGGCGTCAACCGCTGGGGTGACTACGATATCACCCTGCGCGGCGGCGAGGACGTCCGCGTTACCGTTCGCTCCTGGCGCGGCAGCGACCGTTTGACCACAGGCCGGGGCAGCCGCAGTCTCAAGCGGCTGTTTCTGGACGCGGGCATTCCGGCGGAAGATCGGAATCGAATCCCGGTCGTCTGTGTAAACGGGGCTGTCCGCGCTGTGTACGGCGTGGGCATAGAGGAGAGCATTTCGTCGGGAGAGAACGACGACCATATAAATATCACAATCCATAAAAGAGAAATCCACAAGGAGGATACCGGGAAATGGTAAAGAGCAACATGGAACAGGACATCTTGAAGGTGCTGATGTCGGAGGAGCAGCTGCATGCGCGCGTGCAGGAGATGGGCAGCGAACTGTACGACCGCTTTGCGGATAAGGACCCCATTTTTGTGGGCGTGCTGAAGGGCTGCTTCATCTTCATGGCAGATCTGGTGCGAGCCGCACAGCTGAAGAGCGAGATTGAATTCATTGGCGTGTCCTCCTACAACAACGGTACCAAAAGCTCCGGCGTGGTGGAGATCACCCGGGACCTTCAGAAGGATATCACCGGCCGCCACATCATCGTGGTGGAGGACATTCTGGATTCCGGAAACACGCTGTATTTCCTGAAGAACTACCTGGCCGCCAAGGGCGCGGCGTCCATCACCATTGTAACGCTGCTGGATAAGCCTGCCCGCCGGGAAAAGCCCATTGTGGCCGACCTGTCCGGCTTTGAGGTGCCGGATGAGTTTGTGGTGGGCTACGGTCTGGACTATGCCCAGCAGTACCGCAACTATCCCTGTATCGGTGTGCTGAAGCCGGAAGTGTACAGCAAATAATTTGGCAAAACAGGAGGGTTCTATGAAGGAAGATGAAGGAAAGCGTCTGGAGCAGCAGAAAGCCGTTCCGGACGAAAAAGAAAGGTGGACTCTGAAACGGTTCTGGAAGGAATGGCGGGAAGTCATTCTGATCCTGGCTGCCGTTTTTGTGGTATTCAAGTTCGTGATCCAAATCGCATGGGTACCCAGCGGCTCCATGGAGACCACGCTGCCCACAAAATCGGTTCTGCTGGGCTGGCAGTTATCTTATCTGGTGTCCGATCCCGTGCCGGAACGGGGCGATGTGGTGACTTTCCGGAGCGATGAGCTGGGCAAGGTACTGGTCAAGCGTGTCATCGGTCTGCCCGGCGATGAGATATCCTTCCGGGACGGGTATGTCTATATCAACGGTCAGCAGTTGGAGGAGCCGTATCTTCCGGCGCAGGGAGTCACGGTATCCGACAACACGTTCAAGGTTCCAGAGGGCTGCGTCTTTTTCCTGGGCGATAACCGTACCGGCTCCTTTGACAGTCGTTTTTGGAGCGATCCCTATATCTCCATTCATAAAATTCTCGCAAAGCCCTTTGTCGTTATCAGCGTCGGCAGCGGCCAGAGCTGGCAGGGCATTCGTCTGATCGGATAGGGGGTAACGTATTATGGAACCCAAAAGGATCAATTTCCGCTCAATTTTTTTCCTTGTGATCTGCCTGCTGTTGGTGCTGTATCTGGCCCGCAGCATGACGCGTCAGGGCGACATCCCGTACAGTGAGATGCGCCAGCTGTTCGTGCAGGAGAAAGTGCAGTCCTTCACCATCAACGGCACCCGGCTGACCGCCACGCTGAAGGATCAGACCACTGCCGCCTGCCAACTGCGTGACTTCGACCTGTTTTACGATGATCTCAACGATCTGGTGGTGGAGCAGTACACCAAAGGGATCATCACCTCCTACGACTACCCCTACGCTTCCTCCACCAACTGGCTGCAGGTGCTGCTGCCCTATGTGCTGGCAGCCATGGCCTTCATCCTGCTGATGAACCTGATGACCCGCATGAACGGCGGCGCTGGCGGTGTCAGCGACAAGATGGCCCACTTTGGCGAGGCCCGGGTCAACAGTATTCCGGAGGGCGACAAAAAGGTCACTTTCCGGGATGTGGCCGGCGCCGACGAGGAAAAAGAGGAATTACAGGAGATCGTGGAATTCCTGCGGGACCCCGAAAAGTATCTGAAGCTGGGCGCCCATATCCCCAAAGGCGTGCTGCTGGTAGGCCCTCCGGGTACCGGTAAGACGCTGCTGGCCAAGGCGGTGGCCGGTGAGGCAGACGTAAAGTTCCTGTCCATCTCCGGCTCCGACTTTGTGGAGATGTATGTGGGCGTAGGTGCCAGCCGTGTCCGCGACCTGTTTCTGCAGGCCAAAAAGGAGGCCCCGGCCATCGTGTTTATCGATGAGATCGACGCCGTGGGCCGCCAGCGCGGCAGCGGACTGGGCGGCGGCCATGACGAGCGCGAGCAGACACTGAACCAGCTGCTGGTGGAGATGGACGGCTTCGGCTCCAACGAGGGCGTCGTAGTGCTGGCCGCCACCAACCGGGTGGATATTCTGGATCCCGCGCTGCTGCGTCCCGGACGGTTTGACCGTCAGGTCTACGTGGGCCTGCCCGACATCAAGGGCCGCGAGGAGATTCTGACCATCCACGCCCACAATAAGCCGCTGGCGGAGGATGTGGATCTCAGTCAGGTGGCCAAGGGCACCCCCGGCTTTACCGGCGCAGATCTGGAAAATCTGCTGAATGAGGCGGCGCTGCTGGCGGGCCGGCAGAACAAGATGGCCATCGACAAGGCGGCCATCGACGAGGCGGTCATCAAGGTGATCGCCGGTCCCGAGAAGCACAGCCGCGTGATCCCCGAGCAGGAGCGGAAGCTGACGGCCTATCATGAGGCGGGTCACGCCGTGGTGATGCGGGCGCTGCCCCAGCACGATCCGGTGCATCAGATCACCATCGTGCCCCGGGGGCAGGCCGGCGGCATGACCATCGCCCTGCCGGACGAGGACCGTTCCTACCTGAGCCGGGAGTATATGGTGCAGCAAATCGTGTCACTGCTGGGCGGCCGTGCCGCGGAACAGCTGATGCTGGGCGATATCTCCACCGGCGCGTCCAACGATATCCAGCGTGCCACGTCTCTCGCACGCAAGATGGTGGGCACCTACGGCATGTCCGCCAAGCTGGGCACCGTGGCTTTTGACGCCGGCTCCGACGAGGTATTTATCGGTAAATCCATGGGGCATACCCGCCCCTATTCGGAAAAGACCGCTTCCGAGATGGACAGTGAGATCCGGGCCATCATCGACGACGCCTATCAGAAGGCGCAGGAGATCCTCAAAACCTATCAGCGGCAGCTGACGGAGATCGCGGAGTATCTGCTGGCAAATGAAACCATGACCGGAGACGTATTCGAGGGATTTTTCTCCGATACCGTTTCAAAGGAACCATAAAACGATCTGTCAAAGGGGCGCTTGCTGCACAGGCAAGCGCCCCTTTGCATAGAAGCTGGATAGAAACCATCACTTTTTCGCTCTGCTTTACAGGCAGTTTGTGCAAAATCACGAAAAGACTGTCTTTCAAATGGGGACACCCTGCCATAACGGTTTCCCAACAGGCGGCGTTTTCCCTTTCACGCAACCAAAAATAGAAATTATTTATATTCTCGCGAAAAAAATACTATTTTTGGTGGGGAAGTTGCATAATTCCCTCACTTTTTTGTGATTCGTTGTCGTAAATAGTTTGTCAGAGATAAAACGGCGGCAACTCAAGTGTACACTGTGCAAAAGTAGGTGTTCTTTATCTGTGGACATGTTCCCGTGACGCAACAGCTTTTGCCGGCGAGAGGTGGACAAATACCCTTGCAATTTCGGAGCATGTTACAATTGTTTTTTCGGAAGGATTCCATTAAAATAATACTGTTCTACCGGGGCAGAACGCCACGGTAAGAGAGATTTTTAGGAGGAAAAAACATGAAAAAGTTTATTGCAATGCTGCTGGCTCTGGTCATGGCGTTGTCTCTGGTGGCCTGCGGCGGTCAGAGCGGCGATGCCGACAATAACGACAACAGCGCTTCCGGCGACAAGGTCGTCAAGATCGGTATCTTTGAGCCCACTTCCGGCCAGAACGCTGCCGGCGGCAAGAAGGAGATCCTGGGCATCGAGTATGCCAACTCCATTAAGCCCACCGTTACCATCGGCGGCGAAGAGTACACCGTTCAGCTGATCACCGCGGATAACGCGTCTGACGCTGCCAAGGCGCCTACCGCTGCCCAGACCCTGATCTCCCAGGGGGTGTCTGTGGTCATCGGTACATACGGCTCCGGCTGCGCCATCGCTGCCGGCGACCTGTTCAAGGAGGCTCAGATCCCTGCCATCGGCACTTCCTGCACCAACCCCCAGGTCACTCTGGATAACGACTTCTACTTCCGTGTATCCTACATCGATCCCTTCCAGGGCGCCGTGATGGCCAACTTCGCCAACAAGGAAAAGGGCAGCGTCAACTGCGCTCTGATCATTGAGTCCGGCGACGACTACTCCGCCGGCTTCGGCAACTATTTCCAGCAGGAAATGGAGCGTCTGGGCGGTAAGGCTACCGTTCTGGAGTTCCAGAAGGGCGAGACCGACTTCTCCACCATTATGGCTTCCGTGAAGTCCGCCGGCTATGACGGCATCTTTGCTCCTGTCTCCATCGAGACTGCTGCCATGATCATCAGCCAGGCCCGTGACGCCGGCATCACCTGCCCCATCATGGCCGGCGATACCTGGGATGATATCTCCATCGCCCAGCGTACCGGTGACAAGGCTACCGACATCTTCTTCTCCGCTTTCTTTGATGCTGACGATACCACCAACGAAGCCGGTAAGGCTTTCGTCGAGGGCTTCAAGGCCTGGGTTGCCGAGGACAACACCCGCATCGAGAACAACGGCGGCACTGCTGAGGCCATCTCCAGCGTGACCCCCTGCGGCTATGACGCTTACATGGCTGCCGTTTACGCCATCGAGGCCGCCGGCTCCACCGACGGCGTGGCGATCCGCGACGCTCTGGTGTCCCTGAACGTGCCCGGCCTGATCACCGGCGATCTGTCCTTCGATGAGAACGGCGATGCTGTCAAGACCTACGCTGTTATCAAGACCATCAAGGATGGCGAGATCGTTTATTACAGCACCTACAACGGCTAAGAATCTGCGTTCACGCAGTAAATCGCTATCCATCCATCGTGAGGGGAGCCAACGCTCCCCTCACGATGCAACTTTGATGACTCTTGCGTTTTGAGAAGCCGCGAGAGACCTCCGGTTTCTGAAAGCGCAAGATTCATAATGAAGGAGGGTCCCCCTACTATGCATGACGCAGCGTATTTTATCCAACTGCTACTCTCCGGCGTCACGGTGGGCAGCCTGTATGCGTTGATCGCCATTGGATATACCATGGTCTACGGTATCCTGCGGCTGATCAACTTCGCTCACGGCGACATTTTCATGATGGCGGGCTTCTTTATGGTCTATATCTCCGCCACCTGCTCGCTGGCCATTTCCATTCCCCTGGTGCTGATCCTGACGGTCGTGCTGGGCGTTCTGATTGAAAAGGCGGCCTATAAGCCCCTGCGTACCGCGCCCCGTATGTCGGTCATGATCTCCGCCATCGGCGTCAGCTATCTGCTGCAGAACCTGGCTACATACATCACCGGCGGTATCGCCCGCGCCTATCCCGATATCACCTTCCTGACCAAGGTGATGCAGGTGGGAGGTCTGAGCATCAAGCGTATCACCATCATCACCCCCATCCTGACCATTGTGCTGGTGGCGATCCTGGTGGTGCTGATCCAGAAAACCAAGATCGGTATGGCCATGCGCGCCGTGTCCCGCGATTTTGAAACGTCCCAGCTGATGGGCATCAAGATCAACTCCGTCATCTCCATGACCTTTGTCATCGGCTCCTTCCTGGCGGGTGTTGCTTCCATCCTGTACTTCGCCAACTACGGTCAGGTCAGCCCCATGATCGGCGCCATGCCCGGCCTGAAAGCCTTTGTGGCGGCGGTGTTCGGCGGTATCGGCTCCATCCCCGGCGCTGTGATCGGTGCGTTTATCATTGGTATCTGCGAGTCCTTTATCAAGGCCAACGAGAATATTGCCGTGTTCAGTAACGCATTCACCTTTGCGCTGCTGATCATCATCCTGCTGTGCAAGCCCAACGGCCTGTTCGGCGAAAAACTGACGGAGAAGGTGTGAGATATGAAGAACAATAAGAAAAGAAATCTGTTGCTGTCTTTGATCCTCGCCGCCGTCTGCCTTGTCTTTCTGCTGTATGTGGATAAGTTCCAGCACTACTCCATGCTGGCGTCGGTGCTGAAAAAAGGCGCCATCTACTCGCTGGTGGCGGTGTCCCTGAACCTGCTGAACGGCTTCACCGGCCTGTTTTCGCTGGGGCAGGCGGGCTTTATGATGATCGGCGCGTATACCTACGCCATCCTGACCATCCCCGTGGAATCCCGCTCCGCTGTGTACCAGTACTTTGACGGCGGTATCGTCCAGTTCTGCCTGCCCATGATCGTGGCGCTGGTGCTGGCCGGTATCGTGCCCATGATCTTTGCGTGGCTCATCGGCCTTCCCGTTCTGAAGCTGAAGTCTGACTATCTGGCCATCGCCACACTGGGCTTTGCCGAGATCATGCGCGCCATCATCCAGTGGAAGCAGGTGGGGCCTCTGACCAATGCCTCCAACCTGCTGAAAAAGTTCGCCAACTTTGACAGTGTGCTGTTTCCCTTTATCATATCGGGCATCTGCATCGCCATCATCGTGCTGATCATCAATTCCACCTACGGCCGCGCTTTCAAGGCCATCCGTGACGATGAGATCGCCGCCGAGGCCATGGGCATCAATCTGGCCAAGCATAAGATGCAGGCCTTTATGATCAGCTCCTTCTTCGCCGGCATAGGCGGTGCGCTGCTGGCCATGTTCCAGTCCAGCTTGCAGGCCAACACCTTTACCTCCACTATGACCTATGAGATCCTGCTGATCGTGGTCATCGGCGGTATCGGCTCCATTACCGGCTCCATCCTGGGCTCGTTCCTGTACATCGCCTGCTCTGAGTGGTGGCTGCGTTTTCTGGACGACCCCATGCCCTATATCGGCGTGAACATCCCCTTCATGCGGGGCGGCTTCCGTATGCTGGTGTTCTCCGTGGTCATTATGATCGTGGTGCTGTTCTTCCGCAAGGGCATCATGGGCGACCACGAATTCTCATGGGACGGCATTATCAATTGGTTCGGCAAGCTCTTTAAGAAACGCGAAAAGCCCACAAAGGAGGTGGCGTCCAAATGAAAAACGTGCTGAAAGTGGAGAACGCCACCATGCAGTTCGGCGGCGTGGTGGCCGTCGATAATCTGAATCTGGATGTTAACGAGGGTGAGATCGTAGCCCTGATCGGCCCTAACGGCGCCGGCAAAACCACCGCGTTCAACGTCATCACGGGTGTGTACGCACCCACCAACGGCCGGGTGTGCTTCAATGGCGAGTGCATTGTCCGCAACCACCCCACCGGCAAGATGAAAAAGACCTATAAGGGCGAGCATCCTGCCATGTATACCGCCCAGTTCGCACCGGAACAGGCTTTGGAGGGCGACGCCCTCAAGGCTTGGAAAGCAGAGCAGAAGGAGCGGGACGGTTATGCCTTCTCCGACCATATTTTGGCCCCCACGCCCGACAGGATCACAGCACGCGGCATGGCCCGTACTTTCCAGAATATCCGTCTGTGGAAAACACAGAGCGTATTCGACAACGTACTGATCGCCAAGCATATGCGCCGCACCAGCAACCTGTTCACCGCCGCGCTCCACCTGAACGCCAAGGAGGAGGCCAAGCAGCGTGAGGAGGTCATGGAGCTGCTGAAGATCGTGGGGCTGGAGGATGTGAAGGACGAGCTGGCCACCAGTCTGCCTTACGGCAAGCAGCGCCGCCTGGAGATCGCCCGCGCGCTGGCCACCGAGCCGCAGCTGCTGCTGCTGGATGAGCCTGCCGCCGGTATGAACCCGCAGGAGACGCTGGAACTGGCCCAGTTTATCCGTGAGATCCGCACCAATTTCCACAAGACGATCCTGCTGATCGAGCACCACATGGATCTGGTCATGGACATCGCCGACCGCATCTATGTGCTGGACTTCGGCAAGCTGATCGCGCAGGGAACGCCTGAGGAGATCCAAAACAACGAGCGCGTCATCGACGCATACTTGGGGGTGGCAGACGATGCTGAAGATTGAGAACTTACATGTATCCTACGGCGGCATCAAGGCACTGCGAGGCATCAGCCTGGAGGTGCCGGACGGCAAGATCGTTACCCTGATCGGCGCAAACGGCGCCGGTAAGTCCACCACCCTGCGCACCATCTCCGGTCTGGTAAAGGCCGACAGCGGCTCCATCACCTACAACGATCAGGAGCTGCTGGGCAAGCCCATCAACAAGGTGCTGGAGGCCGGTATCGCACAGGCCCCCGAAGGCCGCCGTGTGTTCCCCAACCTGACAGTGCTGGAGAACCTGAAGATCGGCGCCTATCTGCGCAGCGATAAGGACGGCATCGAACGGGACCTCAAGTGGGTCTACGAGCTGTTCCCCCGTCTGGAGGAGCGTCACTGGCAGCTGGCCGGTACGCTGTCCGGCGGTGAGCAGCAGATGCTGGCCGTGGGCCGTGCCCTGATGAGCCGCCCCAAACTGCTGATGATGGACGAACCCTCTCTGGGTCTGGCGCCGCTGGTGGTGCAGGGCATCTTTGATATTATCCGCACCATCAACGAACAGGGCGTCACCGTGCTGCTGATCGAGCAGAACGCCAATATGGCCCTGAAGATCGCGGATTATGCCTATGTGCTGGAAACCGGCAATATCACCAAGTCCGGCACCGGCGCGGAGCTGCTGGCCGACGAGTCCATCAAGGAGGCCTATCTGGGCAAAAAGAAAAAATAACCGCAGATAATGCCGGTATAACGACACAAAACCGACCCGATAAGGTCGGTTTTGTGTCGTTATGCCACTTCCAGCTCATGCTCCAGCTGCCGCATGATACGACCGTGGTGATCGATCCGCCTATTCAACGCAAGCAGCTGCTGCGAGACCAGTTCACCGCTGTCTTGCATCAACCTTCGCCCCTGCCGCTGGTAGTGCCGGATTCTGCGCTGGTGGAATTCAAATCGCAGAAGGGACAGTATACGCATCAAATAATTCATGGCGACCTCCTTTGCCGTGTTTCGCAGCGATGCGGTTTATAAAGGTTTCCTACCTTTATGATGGTAGATTCTACCATATATTCGGTGTCGAAAAGCGTCTCTTTCTGCAAAATGCCGGCAGAAAAATACAAATCGCGTAAAATATTGCGGTTTTATATCGCAATATTGCGTATTACGTCATTCCTTCTGCCGCAGCAGATTGGGTGACACAGAAAAATCCGCATTCCCTTGCCGATCTGACAAAGGAATGCGGCTTTTATACG
>CAMEER010000046.1 GCA_945915065.1 uncultured Clostridia bacterium
GTGACCATGACGGCCATGTGGTTGAGCAGGTCGAAGCCGTTGAAGGGGGAGGGCACATACTTGGCGCAGCCGGTGGCCGCCAGCCACGCACGGCTGGCGCGGCAGCTGAAGCCGGTGACCTCTTCAAACTTATCGTCGTCCCACTTCAGGCCGAACAGCTGCTCCAGCTGATGTACGGCATCCCAGAACTGGGCGGAGACGTACTGCACCTGGGCGTCGGACACGTCGTAATCGGGGTTGAAGGGAATATCCAGCATGATCATGGGAACATTCAGCTCCTGAGCCAGATTCTCGTACCACTTGATCATGCAGTTGCAGATGTTGTTGCAGCACAGCACCACGTCGGGCATGGCCACGTCCTGCTCGGGACAGGACTTCAGCTTGGCATAGGCCAGAGAGATGCGGGCGTAGGCGCAGATGTCGTTGGAATAGCCGTCGGCCTCCGCCACATTGCACATCCGCTCACCGGCGCCGCGGGCGGCGATACCGGCGGCCTGATTCTCCGGATACACGGTGGCGATACCCAGCGTCTCGGGGATCTCAACGGGGAAGTTGCTGGAGACCCATGCCACGGGAATCCCCTTCTTCTTGGCCTCGATGGCGTCGGCAAAGGCGTCAGCGGCGATCTTGCCCAGCTTATACTTGGCGGAGTTGGGGTCCACCGGTTTCGGGGCTTTCTTCACTTCTTCTGCCATGGTTTTCCTCCTTGTTCGTTCTACCTTTATATCAATGGTATTTGCTCACTTCTTGATCTGTTTCCGGGCGTACAGCGCCGCGCCGATGGCGCCGAAATACTGGGCCAGAGGATCGTAGGAGATCTCCGTGTCCAGCGCCTGAGCCATATAGTGCCGCACCGCTTCGTTGCGGGCCACGCCGCCGGACATGCACACCCGCTCCACGATGCCGGCTCGGCGGGCCAGCGAGGCAACGCGGGTGGCCACGCTCTGGCAGATGCCGGCCACCAGATCGGGCCGCTTGGTACCATTGGCCAGCTGGCTGATGACCTCCGATTCGGCAAACACCGTACAGGTGCTGGAGATGGCGGCGGGCGTGTCGCTCTGGGCGGCGATCGCACCCAGATCGTCGATATCCAGCCGCAGAATGTTGGCCATGACCTCCAGAAACCGGCCTGTACCGGCGGCGCACTTGTCATTCATGATGAAGTTGCTCATGCGTCCGTCGGGGGTCAGGGAAATGATCTTGGCGTCCTGTCCGCCGATGTCGATGACCGTCCGCAGGTCGGGAAACACGAACCGGCCGCCCAGCGCATGACAGGTCAGCTCGCTGACCTCTCCGTCGGCGCCCTCGAACTTGTTGCGGCCGTAGCCGGTCACGATAACGCGGGCCATCTCCTCGCGGTGCAGACCGCTGTCATGCCACAGCTGCGTCAGGGCGTCCGCCGGGCCTTCTGTCCCCAGGCCGCCCAGCTGCAGGCTTTTGGCCACCAACTTTTCACCATCCTGCAAAATCACGCATTTCGAGGTGGTGGAACCGATATCAATGCCCAGCGTATACATGGCGTGTTCCTTTCTGTTAAGCGACGGTCGAACTGGTCTTACCAGTTACCCTTATTATACGGCCTTGTGAAAATTGTGTCAATTATGTATTTTGCCAATTCTTTAACGATTCTTTGTGGAATATACCGATTTGCAGTTTAAACGGGCAAAGCGACCGACATTTTGCCGCATAAAAAGTGCCCGTTTTCACGGGCACCGTCTGCGCTTATTGCTTCTCCGCATCATACTTGTCCAGATGCATATTCTCCCATTGTTTCGGTAAACCGTGGCCGATCAGCGGAAAGACATTATCCGTGTCGGTGTTGCGCTGAACGTTGTAGGTGCCGTACATATTGATAAGTTCCTTCACATTCTCCGGCGGTGAGGAAAAATTGTGGATGTCCGGCGTAGCGTCATGGGGAAAGGGTTTGCGTGGTTTGGACATAAAAATCACCTCTGCCCATAGTGTGGGCAGAGGCGGAAAAAATATGACTGGTTAATTTTGCTGATAAATGGCAGCGTCAAAATCGCGGACCCGCTCGTTGCGCTTCATATCCTGCACATAGACCACGTTGGTCTCCTCGAAAGCCAGACGCATGGCAAAATCCTTGGCCTCGTGAATATCGTTGGTCTGAAAAAAGTCCCGGAATTCCTCCTCATTGACACGGCGCCACATAATGTGGAAACGATAAGGATCCATAGGCGTCCTCCTTGTAAAATGGGATGTATTTTTTAGTATATCGCGTTATCGGGGAAAAAGCAACGGTAGCTTTTGCTAAAATTCACGAGAATTTTTCTACATGCTTTTCCCGGCCGTTTTGGGCAAAATCGCTTTTCTCACAGCGGCAAATGCGGTATAATACCCACTATATTTTAGATAATGGGAGAGTATGGGGATGAAACTGGGTTTTGACAACGACAAATATCTGGCGCTGCAGGCGGAGCATATTCGCCAGCGCCGCGCACAGTTCGGCGGCAAGCTGTATCTGGAGTTCGGCGGCAAGCTGTTTGACGACCACCACGCCAGCCGGGTACTGCCGGGCTTTCAGCCGGACAGCAAGATCCGGATGCTGGGCACCATGAAGGACGAGGTGGAGATCGTGGTGGCCATCTGCGCCGGCGATATTGAAAAAAGCAAAATTCGGGGCGATCTGGGCATCTCCTATGACGATGACGTACTGCGGCTGATCGACGTGTTCCGCTCGCTGGGCTTCTATGTGGGCAGCGTGGTCATCACCCAATACGCCGGGCAGCACAATGCCGAGGCATTCATCAGGCGGCTGGAATCGCTGGGCGTGAAAAGCTACAAGCATTATCCCATTGCCGGGTACCCCTCTGATGTGGCCCATGTGGTGTCCGATGAGGGACTGGGGCGCAATGAATATATCGAAACCAGCCGCTCCGTGGTGGTGGTCACCGCCCCCGGCCCGGGCAGCGGCAAGATGGCTACCTGCCTGAGCCAGCTCTATCATGAGCACAAGCGGGGCATCCACGCCGGCTATGCCAAATATGAGACCTTCCCCATCTGGAACCTGCCTTTGAAGCATCCCGTGAATCTGGCCTACGAAGCCGCTACCGCCGACCTGAACGATGTGAACATGATTGATCCGTTCCATCTGGAGGCCTATGGCAAAACGACCGTCAACTATAACCGGGATGTGGAGGTATTCCCCGTTCTCAACGCCATGTTCCAGCGGATCCAAGGGGAATCCCCTTACAGGTCCCCCACCGATATGGGCGTCAATATGGCGGGCTTTGCCATTGTGGACGACGAGGTGTGTCAGACCGCCAGCCGCCACGAGATCGTGCGGCGGTACTACGCCGCTGCCTGCGACAGGGTGAAGGGCAAGTGTGACGAGAGTGTGGTGCGCAAGCTGGAGCTGCTGATGCAGCAGGCCAGCGTATCGCCGGAGCAGTGTCCCTCCGTGGTGGCCAGTCTGAAAAAGGCGGAGGAGAGCGGCACGGTGGCCGGCGCTCTGACGCTGCCGGACGGCACCGTGGTCACCGGCAAGACCTCCTCCCTGCTGGGCGCTTCGGCGGCGCTGCTGCTGAACGCGCTAAAGCATCTGGCCGGCATCGACCACAAGCTGGATTTGATCCCGCCCTCTGTCATCGAGCCCATCAGCAAGATGAAGCTGGAGTATCTGGGCCATCACAACCCGCGGCTGCACTCCGACGAGGTGCTGCTGGCATTGGCCATCTCCGGTCTGACCAACCCGCTGGCCGCCATGGTACAGACGCAGCTGAAAAACCTGCGGGGATGCGACGCGCACTTCAGCGTGATCATCTCCGAGGAGGATATCAAGTTGTATAAGCGGCTGGGCATCAACGTCAGCTGTGAGCCGAAGTACGAAATCAAGAAGCTGTATCATAAATAAGTGCTCGTTTATCATATAAAAACAGACGGTTTCCACCGTCTGTTTTTATATGCCCTTGTACTTTCTGCGGGTGGCAAGGCCGCCGCGGATATGGCGCTGGGCTTTGTTTTCCTCCAGCAGCGCCTTTACCTGCAGCCACAGCGGACGGTTATACAGCGGCAGCCGCTCGCTGATGTCCTTATGTACGGTAGATTTGCTGATCCCGAATTTTTTGGCGGCAGCGCGTACTGTCGTCTGGTTCTCTATCAGGTAAAGGGCCAGTTCTTCGGCCCGCTGTTCCAAATTCTCTTTGATAGCGCACCACTCCTTCAAGCAGTACCACTATATGTTGCTTTTGTCGTGAAAAGAACCGGCGCCGCATAAAGCGGCGCCGGATGCGCTTCTTTTTTCTTATTTGGTGTGAAAATACAGGATGCCCAATGTACGGGGGCCGCAGTGGCTGGAGATGGTGCAGCCGGCGCGGGTATGGAGCACCTCTTCAAAGGGCTGATAGCTGCGTACCGCCGCCTCGATTTCCGCCACCTCTTCCGCGGTAAAGCCGCCGGACTCTGTGACGAAGATCCGGTGGGGATCGATATCATCGTGACCCTCCAGCCGCTCCTTCACATACTGCAGCAGGCACTTCTGATAGGCGCCCCGATACTTCTTGCCCACGCCCATCTTGCCGTCCTTTACCTGAATGCAGGGCCGCAGGGACAGCACATTGGCGCCCAGCGCCGCCACACTGGAACAGCGGCCTCCCTTGTGCAGATAATCCAGCCGCTCTAACACGAAGCTGACGTCCAGCTGTTCCCGGCGCTGTTCCATGGTCTGCTGGATCTCCCGGGCGGTCAGCTTGCCCTCCCGGGCCAGCTCCGCCGCCTCCAGCACCAACAAACCGATGCCGGTGGAGAGGTTGCGGCTGTCCACCGGGTACACATTGCCCACCTCCGCCGCCGCGATGCAGGCGTTCTGATAGCAGGCGGACATATCCTCCGAGATGTGGAAATGCACCACTGCGTCACAGGTTTCCAGTTCCTTGCGGAAGAATGTGACATAGTCATACACGGACACCGCCGCCGTGGAGCACATGCTGCCGCTTTTGGATACATGGTCGTAAATCTGGTCGGGTGTGATGTCCACACCGTCTACCAGCGATTCGCCGTCCCGAACGATATACAGCGGCGCAATGCCGATCTGATAGCGCTCTATCAGTTCAGGGGACAGATCGCAGGTACTGTCTGCGGAAATTTTAATATTCATCGTATCTATGTTCCTTTTACTTTACAGAGCCTGACAATACAGGCGGGATGTCTTTATGGTATCATAACATCCGGCATACCGCAAGCTTTTTTGCAGATATTGCCCCGCCCGCCGCTTTTGTTTCTTTTCGATTGTATTCCCCGGCAAAAACTGGTATAATCCATAAAAAAGCACCATCACATGACGGCAGAGGGAGGTGGGTATATGGCGGAGCTGAACACCGATGTGCGGTATATCAAGGGCATTGGCGAGACACGGGCCAAGGCATTGGAAAAGCTGGGGATATGCACCCTGCGGGATCTGATCGCCTTCTTTCCCCGCCGGTACGAGGACCGCAGCGTCATCTATCCCATCGCGGAATTGCCGGTGGGCGAGACCGCCTGCTGTCAGGCCATGATCGCCGCTCCCCCCACCAGCCACCGGATCCCCGGCGGGCGTACACTGGTGAAGGTGCGGGCCGTGGACGCCACCGGCGTACTGGATGTGACCTTCTTCAATCAGGCCTACCGCCAGCAGAGCCTCCACGCCGGTGACAGCTTTGTGTTCTGCGGCAAGGTGGAGGGAAATCTGCTGCGACGGCAAATGGTAAATCCTCTGATGGAGCCGGAGGGACAGCATCAGCTGACAGGACGCATCATGCCGGTGTATCCGCTGACGAAGGGCGTCAGCCAGCCGCTGCTGCAAAAAGCCGTGCGGCAGGGGCTGGACGCGTGCCGGGAGCTGCTGCCCGATGTGCTGCCGGACAAGATCCGCATGGCGCACCAGTTGTGTTATGTCAACTATGCCTATGAGAACATCCACTTCCCCACCAGCTTCGAGGCTCTGGAACAGGCCCACCGGCGGCTGGCCTTTGAGGAGCTGTTTCTGCTGAAATGCGGGCTGCATCTGCTGCGTTCCCGGCGGGTGGATGTGACGGGGCCGCACTGCCACGCGGTGGATATGCAGCCCTTTTTCGATGCGCTGCCGTTTCCGCTGACGGGCGCGCAGCGCCGCGCCATCGGCGATGCCGCGGCGGATATGGCCTCGCCCCGACCCATGAACCGGCTGTGTCAGGGCGATGTAGGCAGCGGCAAAACCATGGTGGCCGCCGCCTGCGTGTGGTTTGCCGCCCAATCCGGGTGGCAGTCGGCGCTGATGGCCCCCACGGAAATTCTGGCAAGACAGCACTATGAAAACCTGGCCCCGCTGTTTGAGCGGTTCGGCATTCCCTGCGCCCTGCTGACCGGTTCCACCCGTGCCAAGGAGCGCCGCGCCATTCTGGAGGGACTGGCGGACGGTTCCATCGGATTGTGTATCGGCACCCACGCCCTGCTGACAGCGGACGTGCAGTATCAGCATCTGGGGCTGGTGGTCACCGATGAGCAGCACCGCTTCGGTGTGGCCCAGCGGTCGGCGCTGGGGCAAAAGGCGGAGAATCCCCACATGCTGGTGCTGTCCGCCACCCCCATTCCCCGAACGCTGGCCTTGATCATCTACGGAGATCTGGATGTATCCATCATCAACGAACTGCCGCCCGGGCGGCAGAAGGTGGACACCTTCACGGTGGATGAGCGCTACCGTCAGCGTCTGAACGGCTTCATCCGCAAGCAGGCGGCGGAGGGCCATCAGGTATTCATCGTCTGTCCGCTGGTAGGCGACGGTGATGACCTGCCCGATGAGCGCAAGGCTGTCACCGCCTACGCTCAGAAGCTGCAAACGGAGGTGTTCCCCGATCTGCGGATCGCCGCGCTGCACGGGCGGATGAAACCCAAGGAGAAGGACGCCGTCATGGCGGCGTTTGCCGCCGGAGAAGCGGATATTCTGGTATCCACCACGGTGGTGGAGGTGGGCGTGGACGTACCCAACGCCACGCTGATAGTGGTAGAGAATGCCGAGTTCTTCGGCCTGAGCCAGCTGCATCAGCTGCGGGGCCGGGTGGGCCGCGGCAAGGACAAGAGTTACTGCGTGCTGGTGTCTCAGGGCGGCGGCGAGGAGACCCGGCGCCGTCTGAAGGCGCTGACGGAGACCAACGACGGCTTTCAGATCGCGGAGGAGGATCTGAAGCTGCGGGGACCCGGCGATTTCTTCGGGCAGCGGCAGCACGGCCTGCCCGCCCTGCGGATCGCCGATCTGAACTGCGATATGCGCCTGCTGGACGAGGCTCAGACCGCCGCTCAGGAGCTGCTGGCGCAGGACGGCGAACTGAGCGATCCCGCCCACCGGCAATTGAAGGCGCGCATTGAGGAACTGTTTGAAATACACGCCGAGGGGTTAAATTAAACGTATGAGCCGCCCAAAAAGGCGGCCCATACGTTTTTTACTCTTTTCCCAAACGGAACCGCTCGATCATCTCCGCTGTCAGGCTGACGTCGTTTTCCCGGCTGGGGATCTCCGCCCGGGACAGCCACACGCCCTCGCACAACTCGTTGTGGTCAAGGGTGATATCCTCCTCGCCGTCCAGCTCACAGTAAAAGCCGGTCAGCAGTGTGTCGGTAAAGGCCCAGGGCTGGTTTTTGTAGTACCGCAGGTTCTTCACCCGTACCCCCACTTCCTCCATCACCTCCCGGTGGACCGTGTCCTCCAGCGTTTCGCCGATCTCCACAAAACCGGCAATGAGAGCATAACCCCGAAAGGGACGGTTGGCGTAACGGGTCAGCAGCAGCTTGTCCCCGTTGGTCACCGCCACGATCACTGCCGGACAGATCTTGGGATACTCCGTCTGGCCGCAGGCGGGGCACACCATGGCCCGCTCCATCTCGCTGGGGGCCATTTTGTGTCCGCAGTGGCCGCAGAATTGACGCGCGCCATACCAGCGGTGGAGCTGCACGGCGGTGATAGCGGCAAAGGCCACCTCCATGGGGCGCACAGTGCGGAGGCCTGTCACATCCACATACGCCATCCCCTCCGGCACTTCCTCCGGTGTGCGGGCCAGATAGCAGTCCACACCGTCCAGCGAGAACACATGGAGCGCGTCCTCCATGGGGATATCACGGCCAAACCGGGGCAGCGCCCAGTCCGTGCCCTCCCTTTGCAGCAGCACCCTGCCGCGGCGAACGCACAGGGCGATATCGGCAGAGTTCGGCTTTCCGATGACGTAGGTTCTGTCCAGACGATGGGGCGCGATATCCTGAATCATAAAAGCGTTCCCTCTTTCCTCATTTTTCCCGATCATATCATTTTTCCCGCCAAAAAGCAACCTTGCGGCAAAGCGCTTCCCATGGTATACTGGGGAAAACGCGGAAAGGGGGACAATGCCCATGACCAAACAGGAATTGCTGCAAAAGGCGGACAGCCTGCCCCTGTCCCCCGGCGTTTATATCATGATGGACAAGACCGGGCTGGTCATCTATGTGGGCAAGGCCAAGAAGCTGAAAAACCGTGTCAGCCAATACTTCCAGTCCGGCAGCGGGCACAACGAAAAGACCCGGATGATGGTCTCACAGGTGGATCACTTCGACACCATCGTGGTGCGCACGGAGTTCGAGGCACTGATTCTGGAAAACTCCCTGATCAAGCGGCATCAGCCCCGGTACAATATTCTTTTGAAGGACGATAAGGGCTATCCTTTCGTGCGTCTGAACGACAAAGCGCCCTATCCCCGGTTCACGCTGGTGAACAAGCCCAGGGAGGACGGCGCCAGCTACTTCGGTCCCTTCGGCGGCCGGCACGAGACCCGGACCGCTCTGCAGGCGGTGTGCGCCGCGTTGAAGCTGCCCACCTGTAACCGGCAATTCCCACGGGACATCGGCAAGGAGCGGCCCTGCCTGAACCATCACATCGGCAAATGCGACGGCTTTTGCCGTCCGGACGGACCGGACGGCGTGGAATACCGCAAGCGCATGGCGCAGGCGGTAGAGCTGCTGGACGGTAAGCTGCGGCAGGTGACGGCGGGACTGCGGCAGGAGATGGAAGCGGCGGCGGAAGCGTTGGAATTTGAAAAAGCCGCTGACCTGCGGGACCGGATACAGGCGCTGCAGGTGCTGGGCAAGCAGCAGCAGGTCATTGCCGGGGTTTGCGCCGACACCGACGTGTGGGGCGTATACACCGGCCCCGTGCGATGCGGCGCGGCAGTGCTGCACATTGAAAACGGCGACCTCCTGGGCCGCCAGACCGAGATCTTTCCCACCGCCGCCGAGGAATCGGTGCCGGAGGTGCTTGCCGCCGTGCTGAGCCAGTACTATCTGGACAAGGCCGTGCTGCCCCGGGAGATCCTGCTGCCCTGTCTGTTTGACGGCAGCGATACCTTTGCCGCGCTGCTGACCGGGCAGGCGGGCCATAAGGTGACCATCAAGGCGCCACAACGGGGCGAACGCTCCCAGCTGGTGGAGCTGGCCTCTCAAAACGCCAAGGAAGAGGTGGAGCGCATCACCACGGAATCGGAACGGGTGTCCCGAACACTGACCGATCTGCAGGCTCTGGCGCAGCTCCCCGCCGTCCCCCACCGGATGGAGAGCTATGATATCTCTAATCTGGGCAGTGACGATATGGTGGCCTCTATGGTGGTCTTTGTGGACGGAAAGCCCCTGAAGCGGGACTACCGCAAGTTCACTGTCAAAACGCTGACGGCACCGGACGACTACGCCGCCATGCAGGAGGTACTGGAACGGCGGTTCGCCCACGGGGAGGACGGAAAGTTTCCGCCCCTGCCCGACCTGCTGCTGATCGACGGCGGCCTTGGCCATGCGCATGCGGCGCTGGCGGCGGAGCAGGCAGCCGGCGTTACCATCCCCATTCTGGGCATGGTGAAGGACGACCGGCACCGCACCCGGGCTCTTGTCACTGTGGACGGCGATGAACTAGGCATCCAGCAGTCGCCGCATATCTTCACGCTGATCGGCCGCGTGCAGGAGGAAGTACACCGCTTCGCCATTACTTTCCAGCGAGAAAAACACCGCAAGCGCACCTATCGCAGCAAGCTGGACGGTATCCCCGGCGTGGGAGAGGCACGGAAACAGGCACTGCTGAAACGGTTCGGCACCGTCAAAGCGGTGGAAGCCGCCTCGCCGGAGGATTTGCGGAAGGTATTGCCCGCTCCTGCCGCCCAGGCGGTATATGAGCGGTTTCATCCGAAAAATAGCGATGAGAAAGGAACTAGCATGTAAAGGCCTATGCTTTCACAGCAAGGTAAAAGACACATAATCCATAGTGGAAACAGGCTCCCGGCCATGGCCGGGAGCCTGTTTTTTGATACGGTGACGCTTGCAGGAGCAGTTCCTTACTTCGCGGCGTCCTTAATAGCAGCCTGTGCGGCGGCCAGACGGGCGATGGGCACACGGAAGGGGGAGCAGGACACATAGTCCAGGCCCACCTTGTGGCAGAACTCCACGGAGGAGGGATCACCGCCGTGTTCGCCGCAGATGCCCAGATGGATGTCGGGGCGGGTGGCGCGGCCCATCTTGCAGGCCATATCCACCAGCTTGCCCACGCCGGTCTGATCCAGCTTGGCAAACGGATCGCTCTCATAGATCTTCTTGTCGTAGTAGGCGCCCAGGAACTTGCCGGCGTCGTCACGGCTGAAGCCGAAGGTCATCTGGGTCAGATCGTTGGTGCCGAAGGAGAAGAACTCCGCCTCGGTAGCGATCTGGTCGGCAGTCAGCGCGGCGCGGGGGATCTCGATCATGGTTCCCACCAGATACTTCATCTTCATACCGGCAGCGGCCAGCTCCTCGTCGGCGGTCTTGACCACCACGTCCTTGACGTACTTCAGCTCCTTGACCTCGCCCACCAG
>CAMEER010000047.1 GCA_945915065.1 uncultured Clostridia bacterium
AATACTCCTTCCACTGGTCGGCCATTACGCCGCCGACGCTTCCCAATGCTGCTTTGATAAGACCCATAATATGTAATCTCCTTTCTTGATCAGCGCAAAGCTGACATACTGCTTATATACTGTTTATGAACCGTTTATGATATGTGGTGCTGCGTCCCACCGGGGCGGGCCGCGGGATAATCGCCGCATATGCGGCTGTGGATTTGCCCGGTCATCCCATAGTCATCATTGTCCTATCCGCTCTCCTCCTTTGGAGTCACCGGCTCCCCCCGCTCCTGCAGATTCCGGGCACAGTCGGCACACAGATCGATGTCCTCACCCAGCAGGAAGCAGCGGTTGCACACCAGCCGCCGGCAGATGGGGCACAGATTGAAGGTCTCCATGGCATCTGTCACGGCCCGCTCGCGGGCCTCTTCCCATTCCCGCTCATACAGCTTCTGGAAGATGATCCGCTTTCCCTCGCTCTCCGGCGTCACGCCCGCTTTGGAAAAGCGCGACGTCCGGCTGATCCATGCCGCGCCGCACACGGCGCAGTTCAGGGAAAAGCGGAACGCCTCCGGCGAGGATCGGTCTTCCATTGCCTCTCTGATCATTCGGCGCATCCTCGTCTCCTCCTTTATGCCGCAACATACTCATTTCTCACAGTTCCCTTTCTATCATCGCCGCCCCCAAAAAGATATTGACCCAAGGGTGATTTTTGCGGTTCCGGCGCAAAATCACCCTTGGGCGTAGACAAAATGCACAAGTCGAAAAAAGTCGACTTGTGCATTTTCCTCATCTTTATTCTCCTTTGTGGAGCAGCTCCCCACTCCGTCCGCAGCGTTCAAAGAGGTCGATATAGACCTTCAGCTCATCGAAGGAATTGATCCCCATCTTGCGGTAAATATTCCGGTTATGGGTTTTCACCGTATTTGCGCTGATATAAGACAGCTCCGGAATGTCCTTAATGGCGTAGCCGTCTATGTAGTATTGCAGGATGGAGCGCTCCGTACCGGTCAGGGTGTCCGCTTTTTCCGCGAAGCTGTGCAGCAGCGCCTCGATATTGGGGGGCAGCGCGTCCGTCGTTCGTTGGCGCAGCAGCGCCAGCATCTCGTCGATCTCCGGGATACCGGAGGGCACAGCGTTGGCCGTACCGCCCTTTGCCGCCGCAAGGCTTTTGTTGATGGGCCTGACGAAGCGGTGAGACAGCACCGCCGCCAACGCCAGCATCACCAGCAAAAACACCGCCGCACCCACGATCCACGTTGTCCGCACATTCCGTTCCTGCTGCCGGAAAGCACTGTCCGGCACCAGCGTCACCGCCGCCAGCGGCACGCCGTCCGAGGTGGCGGCGTCCAAAAGCTGATGGGTGCCCAGATACGTCTCCCGGCCGCCGGAATAGGTGCTGTAGTATTTCCCCTCTTTTATGTGCAGCGTACCCTCCGCCGTCAGGCGGGAACCATCTGTTCCGCCCAGCAGCGCCCCTGCCAGCGAAAGGCTATTGCCCTCCACAGGCGCCAGCAGTGTCACCATACTGCCGTAGGGGCTGGACACTGCCGCATGGGACAGGCTGAAATACAGGTCGCTGATCTCCAGCCCGCAGAAGCCCCGTACCACACCGCTGCCGTCCAGCAGGGGAACGCACAGCAGTACCACCTTTTCCCATGTGTCCGACAGCGCCACCCGCTCGGTCCACAGGCATCGCTCCGCCAGACGGCCATCCCGGGAGGCCATGACTGCTTCACTGCCGGGGATCAGGGAGAGGTTCAGCTCCGGATTCCAGCGGTTGTGAAGCTGCAGCTGCAGTCTTCGGGCCGCTTCCGCTATGCCCCGGAAACACATGACGTTCTGCTCCGAGGCCACCGTGGGCTGCAAGCCGGAATAACGCAGATACAGCCCCGCCCGGGAGGAGGACGCCTCCTCCAGACCGGTATTGGCGGTAACATCCAGACAGCAGAACACGCCGCTGCACGCCGCCGCGCTCAGGGTGCTGTTTAGGGGCGTATACAGCCGCTGTTCCAGAGCGGTAATGGCGTTGGGATCGTCGTTCAGTTCAGAAAACGCCATACCGGATCCCGCCAGAAAGGCATCCAGCTCCTTCCCCAGCTTTTCCGACAGCGCCACCCCCTGCGCCGTCAGCTCATCCATCTGGCTGTCCAAGACGGCGGTAGTGTTCTGCTGTTGGATGGTCAGCGATTCACTGAACTGCCGGGCAGAGTGGGACAGCACGCCGGCGGCGCTCAGGATCGCCAGTACCGCCGCCACTACCGCCAGCGCCATGAAAAACCAGTAGAGCAGCAGCCGTGTCCGCATACTGATCCCCGAGGTATCGGCTTCTCTATGAAATTTTTCCTGCCATATCCGCATACTGCGTCCCTCGCTCACTGATCGTAGTCCTGCTTGAACTCCTCCAGCGTATCCCGGATCAGAGCCTCCGCCGGGCCGCCGTCCTCCAGATACAGGGCCCGCCCGGCGGTCAGCTTCAGCCGGGCCAGTGTCTCAAACCGGGTCTCCAGATCCAGATAATTGTCCATCTGCTGCGCCGTATAGAAGCTGTAGTCCTGCTGGGTCGCGATATACGCCTGATATAGAGAGATGTACATGGGGTCAGTCAGCTTCTCCACGGCGGCAGGCAGATACTGGTCAAAAGCCTCCTGCGTCACCGGCATATAGCCCAGTTCCGTCACAAAGTCCGTGTTGCGCTCCGGCTCCGTCAGCCACCGCAGGAAGGTCATGCAGGCCTGCTCCCGCTCCGGCGTGGACTTCACCGTACACATGCCCGCGCCCCGCTGCATCACCAGCTTTTCGCCGCCCTCAAAAACGGGACAGGGCATCGTGATGATCTCCACCTTTTCCGAGGTGTTGTCGGGATACGTCACCGTGTCGGAATAGTACAGCACGCTGGCGGAGGAGGCCACCGACACAATGGCGTCGCCGGTTCGCAGCGGCTCCGTGGCGTAGCCGCTTTGCAGCCACACGCCGCCCTTCAGCGCCGCCCGGGCATACGGCTCCCATACCCGCTGAAAGGCAGGGCCGAAGGCAACGCCGCCGTCACGGAAAAAGTCCTCCCCCAGCGACGTGACGCCCACCTGAAAGTAATTGAAATGGTAGTCGTGGACAAAGAAGCACTTGCCGTCCGTTTCGTCGGCGTACCGCTCCGCCAGCGCATACAGTCCCTCCCATGTCCGAAGATCCTCCAGTGTCGCGCCGGACACGGCGGCATAGCGGTCAAACAGCGTCTTGTTGACATACAGTACCTCTGTGGACTTGGCCACAGGCAGGACGGCCAGACGGCCGCCGATCTCCCCCTCCTGCAAAAAGGCGGGGAGAAAGGCCGACAGCTCCTCCTCCGTGAAATAGTCCCGATAGTCCACCAGCACGTCCTGATCCGGCAGCGCCAGCACCGTCTTGGGATAGGACACAAAGATATCCGGCAGCGCCGGCGCGCCGGGGTCGCCGTTGGCGGCGGCCAGCACGCTCTTGTGGATGGTGTTGGTGTTGCTGACCAGCTCCACCTTTACCCGGATGTTCTGCTCCGCGCCCACGGTGCTGTTGAACTGCTCCACCAGGGCGTTGAGGGGGGAATCCACCTCACCGCCGTATACATGCCACAGGGATATGGTCACCGGTTCCCCGGTCTTATTGCCGCACCCGGCAAGGCACACCACCAGCAGCAATCCCGCTGCCAGCGCCGCCAGACGCGTCTTCAGCTTGTTCATCGCAAGCCCTCCGATCATATGCAAAAAACTATACTGCCTTTGGTCTTTCCTGCTGTTCCGCTCCGAAGTGCCGCAGGGCGGCAGGTACGATCACCTGCCGCCCCGGAGGGAGAAAATGAAAAGGTTTACTTGTCGTTCTTTCTGCGGCGCAGGACCACACCGGCGCTGCCGGTCATGCTGAGGATGGCCAGCCCGGCATACAGGGCGATGCCGGCGTCAGCCGTCTTGGCAGACTCCACTTCCACAGGCTGACTCGAAGTAGTTGTCCTTTTTACACGGTTGACGAAAGTCACCTGCTCATACCTAAGATATTTGTAGTTGCTGTAATCGGGTTCATCTTCGTCATAGAAATACACGCCGGGTTCTCCGCCCCAACCCAAAGCCGAATGGTTATTATCGTTGCGAACGGCGAGCGTATAGGTCTCGTTTGATTTGACATACCCGTTAGGTGCCTTCTTTTCAGACAAGGAATAGTTTCCTTCCGGAACATTAAAGGTAGCAATACCGTCATTCCCCGAGACCGCTTCGAAATTCTGGCCACTGAAATTGCCTGTACCGGTCAGGGAGAAGGTCGCACCGGCAAGCGCCTTGCCTTTGGCATCCGTCTTTTTAACGGCGAAGGAATACGCCGTGTAGATGTTTTCAAAGTTATTATCACTTGTATCCCCGCCCAACAAACAGACGTCGGTGTATACCTCATTTCCTATAACCGTAATGGTGAGATAGCGCTCGGCGTCGGAATATGTCCAGCCGGCTTTGCCGTCGTTCTTTTCGGTCAGTCTCAGGGTAATGATCCACTTCGGCACACTATCATTGCCGGAGGAGAACTGCCAGTGATTCTCAGCGGTCACCTTGGTAGGATCGATCGTTCCGCTCAGCTTAAATGTCTTTTCGCCTGCACCGTCGGTCGTAATCGTGTTGTTCGTAAACGCAATACCGCAGTTTGCAAGCGTTACGTTGTTGTCCGGTGTAAACACGACCATATGCTGATCATTTTCTTCAATCTCGCCATACACAAGTTCAAATGTGAAGATTTCTTCGCCGGGAGCCACATCGCCGCCCTGCACAACGGTCTTATTCACCTCAAACTCAAAATAAATGTTGGAATCTGCGGCAAACGCCGTGGTGGGCAGCAGGCCCAGCAGCATGACGCAGCAGAGCAGCAAGCCCAGAAGTTTGGATACTTTCTTCATGGTATAATCTCCTTTTCCATTTTTTGTTCACCAAACGCACCTGCCCCACGTCTCGGGGGCCCGTATACGTTTGCGTCCTCGCAGGAGCCAAAAGGCGGGTATCAGCGATCCTGAGAATGCTTCAGAAGTCCTGATGATTCCTGCCGCCTCTTCATTATAATGAAACATTCCACAAAATACCACTACCCAAACGGGTAGTCTTGACCGCCGAAAGACGACTTTTTTCGACAAAAAGCCGGCGCCTGATTCCATCAGACGCCGGTCATATGAGGGTTTTCTTTATTCCTTTTCATGCTCGCCGGGCTTTGGCACCGGGATCACCAGCTTTGTCTGCTGGGCAAGACCCAGCAGCGACGCCTTGGAACGGCAGCCGGTCAGATTGCAGAGATTCCGGATATGGAATTTCACCGTGTTCTCCGAAATACTCAACTGCTCCGCGATGGCCGCGGTACTGATACAGTCGGGCAGGGCGTACAAAACATCCAGCTGCTGCTCCGTCAGCGCGGAGAGGACCGTGTCTCCAATGGGAACGGGCGGTTTTTCCTGCGGATACCAGGAGCCGCCCGCCATGGTGAGATCCATGACCTCCAGCAGCTCAATCTCGCTGTAATCCTTGAACCAGAAGCTGTCCACCCCGGCCGCCCGGGCCTGCTCCAGCGTCCGCAAGTCGGAATAGGAGGTGGTCACAATAATCCGGATGCCGGGCCAGCGCCGCTTGATGCGGGCCGACACCTCGATACCGTTTTCGTAGTTGGCGGTATTGATGTCCATGATGACCAGATCCACCTTCCCGCTGGCGCACAGGGGCAGGGCGCTCTCCGCGCCGGGGATGGCGTCCACCAGCGTGTAGCGGTCCGGGGCGGAGGCCACGTCCGCGGCAAAGGCTTTCCGGATATTCCGCTCGTCGTCCACGATCAGTACATTGGTCATAGCGGGTGATCTCCTTTCCCGCCGCCGGGCTCCGGCAGCGTGACAGTCAGGGCAAAGGTGGGGAGACTTTGGATCGCCATAGTTCCGCCGGCGCTCCTGATGCGCCTGCGCAGGGAGGACAATCCGCCGCCCTCCTTGATCTCCCCGGCAGGCGGCGTTCCGCTGTTGGTGATCACAGCGGTGACGCGGCCATCCTCATGGCGGATGTCCATGTGCAGCCGGTCCCCCCGGGCGTGGGTGATGGTGTTGGTCAGGCATTCCCGGGCGGCCACCACCAGCAGATAGGCCGTCTCCGGATCCTCCGGCATGTCGCCTGTGACGGTGATCTCCACGCCGCAGTTTTTCGCCACGCGGATCAGCTCATCGGCGGGCGCCTCGTCGTCCTCCTGGCCGATCTCGTCCCTGAGCGCCGCCAGCGTCTCCTCCCAGATCTCCATCAGCGCCGCTTTCCTCTCCGGGGGACAGTCCTGCGCGCAGTACCGCTGGGTGTTAATGACGCAGTTGCCCATCTTGCTGTGGATCCGCATTTTGGCGGTCAGGATCTCCTGCTGCCGGGTAATGTCCACCATGTTTTTGGCGATGCGCTGGTACTGGTCCAGCATCCCCTGTACCTCCCGGTTGCGCTGCTCCAGCTCCGTGGAGAGGTGGTCCAGCTCCGTCACATCCTGGGCCAGAAACTGCGTATAGGTCACGCCGTTTTGATCCGTAACGGAGGTCTCGGAAAAGCTCCACACCCTGCCGTCCGGGAAACGCAGGGAGTGTCCGTCGCCTGTCAGGGTCACGGTATCCGCCGGCGGCCTGCGCAGCGCGCCGCGCAGATCCTCCATGGCCTGCAGATCCCGTCCGGTCATGGTATAGACCAGCCGGTGCATGGTATAGTTGCACAGGGTCAGCATCCCATTGGGGGCAAAGAAGCAAACGCCGCTGGGCAGATGGTCAAAGGCTTCCTTCACAGCGCTGCGGATGGACCGGGGCTTTCGGAACGAAATGCGGTCAAACCATCCTTTCATGCCGGCTCACCTGCCTTTTCCCGGAAATGGAAATACAGCTCCCATGTCTGTTGGTCTTCTCTCGTTACGGTAAGCATCGGGCCTGCCAGGCTGCTCAGATCGCTTTGGCAGCACACGATCAGGGTCAGAAACAGCTCTCCGCCGTTTCGCCCTACCTTCAGATAGAGCTCCGACAGGGTATCCATGCACAGCTCCAGCGCCATCTCCATGGTGTCGTACAGACGCACGGCGTCGGCAAACAGCAGGGGTTCCTCCAACTCCACCGAATAGCCGGTGTCCACGTTCCGGAGCCGCAGGCAGCGCAGGGATTCCCGCACGGACCAGGCCAGCTCGTCGCCCGGAATCCGCTTCTCCGACTCCGACACAAAGAGCAGGTTGTTCCGCCGCTTCACATAGGCGCCCATGACCGCCATCCGGCACAGCAGGGCCTTTTCCACTTCCGGATCGTCATTGGCCTTGGCCTGCGCCAGCAGGCTGCACAGCGCCTCGATCTTATCCGCCGTTTCCAGCTGCATCCGGTTATAGAGGCGATTGGATTCCATCAGGCTCAAGCGCTTTTTCTCGCTCTCATATTCCTCTCTGGCAACGACATTTTTGTCCTCCAGCGTTTCATTCAGGTCCTGCAATTCCGCCAGCCGTTTCACCTCGCCGGACACATCCTCCTGCCACACCACATGGCCGCCCCGGATAGGCGCGCCGGAGAGACGGATGCCGCCCTCCAGCATGACCGGGCCGCTTTCGGTCCGGCGCAGCAGCTCCCCGGTCACCGGCACGGCCGTTTCGGAGGACAAGCACACCTGATAGTTTTCATCTGTGATCTGAGCCGCCACGGTCGATGCGTCAAACAGATCGTCGTAGCGGCTGTTGGACGCGATCAGGCCGCATTGGAGGCAGCTCTCCAGCGTGGTAGCATACATCAGGCAGTTGACCGCCGTCACGTCGCCGGCAATAAAACGCAGCCACGATGCGCCCAGCACATATACAATGGTATATCCGATCTGCGCGGAGATGAAAAGCAATGGCTGCCAGATGTGCTTGCGGATATAGGCCACCCGGCATTTCATCAGCATGATGCCCAGCATGATCAGCGCGCAGATAAAGAACCAGCCTGCCGCCAGATAATACCCGACAGCATGATGATAGTTGTCATCCGTCCACACGGCGGCGTCCGGCGGGAAGGTAAACACCAGCTGGTGGAGGTCATTGGTCAGCACCAGCAGCACCAGCAGTACGGTGGGGAGATAGAGCAGTTTTACCCATTTGGGCAGCCGGAACTGTTCCGGTTCCCCCAGAGACAGGGATACGAACACCGCCAGCAGCGGAATGAACAGCATGGGCAGGTAATACAGATACCAGAGATACCGGCTCAGGTCCGGCTGCGTACCGGCGGGGATGAAGTGAAATTTACAGGTCCGGAGCATGAACCAGAACACCATCAGGCCGGCGATGGCAGTCAGATACCGGCGGACCTGCGGCTGGATGATACGGCCGCGAAGCGAAATGCCCCAGGCGGCATACAGGCCGATGTAGATACCGGAGCGGATAAGGCCGGCAAGCTCGGGGATAATCCCGGCGTTGCCGACAAAGCGGCACACCGCAGCAACTATGATAAGGGCCAGAACGATCACGCAGATCCGGCGTGTTTTTTTGTTCATTTCAACCATTGTTCCGGCCTCCTGTTGCTGTGGGAACAAGGGGATATCCCCTTGCATATTGTAATGCCTTTTTGCTATGCAAAAGCATAGCAAAAATACAAGATACGCCATGTTCTCGCCCCTTCAGGGCAACCGAACATGATGCGCAAAACTTCATGCGCTCTGGCTTTGCCCATGATCGTGGTGCGCAATACTGCGCATGAAGTTTTATGACAGCAAATATTATATCAAGATAAATTATATGATATCTTTACAAAAAGCACAATGAATTTTTTTGAAACCAAAAGGCGCTTGAAAAGCAAGATGCCCTGAAAGATGCCTTCAGCGCGGCCTATTGGCCTATTATAGTGTGGATGTAAAAACCGTTTCTGGAATGTTGGGGCATTTCGTATTCTGGGCCAGGACATGGGTCAACCGTTATTCCCGCCCATTAACCCGAACAATTTCCCGCCAAATAGCAAAGAAAAGTCCTGAAATCTTGCGATTTCAGGACTTTGTTGGTTGCGGGAGAGGGACTTGAACCCCCGACCTCCGGGTTATGAGTGCCTTGATGTTGTTTCAATGCCTTTCAATATGTTTTGTATGATTTTATATTTTAGGAAATACTTCGGCTTTTGTGATGTATTTGTTCCCCAATTGTCAATATTTTTTTCTTGTTCTACAGCTTTAACGGGCAAATCACGGACAACCGTTATGATAATCAAACACGACGATCTGCTATATATTTTGCAGCTTCTGCCACTCGCATTCCCTTGTGCATCACAAGATACTTACATCTTTTTCAGTTCCCGTGACTGGCACTTCAGTTCCTGCTGTTTTTCGTACAGTTCGGTCACATCATCGAATATGACTTCGGTATAAACCTCGCCTTGTGCGGTCGTGATCTTCTCTGCGGAATATTGCCATGCGTGTCCGTCAGGGAAAAGGAATACATTTCCGTCCCGGATGACGCCGGTGGTGTTATCACAGCCCTCCAGCGCTTCGTTCAGCTCGGTAAGACTTTGCAGGTCGCTTTGCGTGATTTTGCGGTAAAGCTCATACATCGCCGTATTGCACAGCTTGATGGTGCCTGCGGGCGTGAAGTAACAGACGGCTGAGGGCAGGGTGTCCAGCGCTTCTTTTACCGCACTGCGCAGATCGTGTTTTGCTTTGATTTTTTCGATAGCTTTGCGTGCTTTCATGCGCCCTCACCGCCTTTCTGCAATTGGAAGGTAAAGCGGCAGGTTCCGTCCTCGCAGGAATACATATCCTCAGTGAGCTGGAAGACCCGAACATTGACCCAGCTGAGTTCGTATTCCATAGCCTCCGGCACACAAGCGCGGCGGCAAAACTGGCGTTGTCACATGGAGACTACAACTCCATTCGTCATGCCGGTGGCTGGGCAAATCTTGAGATGTTGACACGCCGATATGGAAATCATTCCTTTGCCAATGACCGGCTCAACGTTGCTCAGAAGATGGATGACTTCCTTGGCGGCAATACATCCGGTATCAGTACTTCGGCAAGCAACGCGGGACAGGTGTCAACCGAGGCGGCAGAAGCTGCCCTCAAGGCAATTCTGCAAAGCAACCCTGAATTGCTAATAAGAGTTGCACAATCAATCCAGAACTGCTAATCCGTAGAAGAAACGATTAGCAAAAAATTCTGCCTGTCGAAATATCGTATTAGCAAAAGCCCCTCTTCAAAAGCGAAAATTTCTGCTAATATTAGCAAAAATCCTGCTAATGAAAAGGGGCCTGACCAATCAAAATGCTTGCTGAACAATCAACTATTATTAGCAAGCATAAACCCCGCAAACGCTTGTGGCGTAAGGGTTTGTGGCACCCCCGGCGTGACTCGAACACGCTACATCCCGCTTAGGAGTGACCTCGAAACTCGGTTGTAGAGTCACTTCCTGTACCCGATAA
>CAMEER010000048.1 GCA_945915065.1 uncultured Clostridia bacterium
CCTTGCCGTTAAAGACGATCTGCACGCCGCCGCAGCCCCGGCAGGCATAGAGAAACGCATCGGTCAGATTCCGCTTGGAGTCGGTGCCGTCGAACCAGATGGGCTTTTGCGCTCCGGTCAGCACGATGGGCTTGGGGCTGCCCTGCACCAGATAGCTGAGGGCCGCCGCCGTATAGGCCATGGTGTCGGTGCCGTGGCTGATAACAAAGCCGTCGTACCGGTCATAGTTCTCCCGGATGGCGTTGGCCACCCCCAGCCAGTGCTTGGGCTGGAGATTGGTGCTGTCCAGACTGTATACCTGAATGCAGTCCACATGGCACAGTTCACCGATCCGGGGCACAAAGGACAGCAGCTGGCGGGTGTTCAGTTCCGGGGTCAGGCCCTCCGGTGTCATTTCGCTGGCAATGGTGCCGCCGGTGCCGATCATCAGGATATGCTTCATATACTTCTCCTTATACCATTCTCTCATTCCGCAAATGCCGTGCAGGGGTTCTTATCACATATCGCGGTTTTCCATGGCGGAGATGGCAAAGCCCACCGCCTGCCGGAGCTTCCGCCGCTCCGTGTCATCCGCGGCAGCGTCATACCGCTGGCGCATCTTCTGCAAAAACAGACCCCGCAGGGAATCCTCGCCGCAGCCGTCCCAGATATCCCGCTGTATGGCGGTACGATCCCGCAGCTCCAGCGCATAGAAGCGGTCCGTCAGCTCTTCCGTCAGTCTGCCCGCATCCACGCCGCTGTCTGTTTCCCCGGTCAGGACGATACGGTAGATATCCTGCTCCGTCTCCAACGGCAGCGCCTGCAGGATGGCCTCCCGCGGCTGGCCGCCGGTCACATCAACCGTCAGCAGCTGATACCGCCGCCGGGCAAAGGGCACAAACCGCAGCTTCACGCTGCCCTTGTCCACTTCGCCCATGAGAAAGCCCTTGTCCCCCAGCTCGTCAAAGCCCCGGCCCTCGGGACAGCCGGGATAGGCGTAGGCTGTCCCCTCCGCCGTCAGCACACCGGAGCAGGTGTGGACATGGCCCAGCGCCAGATAGTCCAGACCGCTGTGGGCGATCTGCTGCAGGCTGACCGGCCGGTAGCGGCTGTCCTTTGCGCCTGCTTCGCCATGCAGCACACCGATGGCCACGCCCTCCTCTCCGGCGGCGATCCCCTCCAGCACCACGCTCTCCGACGCCTCCGGCGCCGTAAAGGCCGCGCCGTAGACGGTGCAGCCGTACTGGGGAAAAGCAAAGCGGCTCATGTAAGGCGTGGTGAAAATATACACATTCTCCGGCCACAGGATACGGGCGTAGGGCGACGCGGCGGTATAGCAGTCATGGTTGCCCGGCGCAATGACCACCTGCCCCCGGAACTCCGCCAGCGCGGCGGACAGTTCCTCTGCCGTCTGGCTGTAGACATTTCCGCTGTCAAACAGGTCGCCGGACAGCAGCAGCAGCTCCACACCGTGGTCGTTGCCGTACTCCACCATGCGGCGGGTCAGCTCGCGGCTCTCCTGCCGCCGCTGACGCGCCTGCTGTTCACTCAGGCCGGTAAAGGCGCTGTCCAGATGGAAGTCAGCCGCGTGAAGGATGCGTACCATTTATTTTCTCCTTGTTCCGTTCTCGTTCACAGGGACGCAGACGTTCGGAATGGGCGTGATGGGCGCGGCACGCGGCGCAATCGCCGTGCCGCGGACACTTTTTCCGCTTGCAGGGACAGGTTTCTCCTGTCATTTACGCTTCCTCCGTCTGCCAGCCCTTGCACACGTCCACCCATGCCACAAAGTTGTCGCCGCAGCAGCGCTCCAGCTCGTCACAGGTCAGCTCGATGGCACTGGCGGCGCTGCCCACAGCGGGAAACACGGTGTCGAACCGCTTCAGCGACACGTCCAGATACGTTTTCACGTCGGCAGGCAGGGCAAAGGGACACACGCCGCCCACGGCGTGACCGATCCGCTCCACCGCCTCCTCAGCGGTCAGCATCTTGGCCTTGGTGCCAAAGTAGTGCTTATACTTGCTGTTGTCCACCTTGGCGTCGCCGGCGGCCACCACCAGAATAGGGTCTTCGCCGATCTTGAAGCTGAGGGTCTTGGCGATGCGGGCGCCCTCCACGCCCACCGCCAGCGCCGCCAGCTCCACCGTGGCGCTGGACACCTCAAACTCCCGGATCCGATCGGCAACGCCGTAGGGTTTCAGGTACTCTCTTACTTTTTCAACAGACATGGCAATGATCTCCTTTTCTTGCTTGGTGATTACCGAATATCCAGCCGCTCTACGGCGGTACACAGTCCGGTATCGCTGTCCAGTGTAAACAGGCAGCCCTGTGCCTTGCAGGGACCGTCAGCAAAGCGGTAGCGCCCCGCCAAACCGCCCAGAAACACCTCAATGGACTGCTCCGGCGGAATCCCCAGCACCGATTCAATGGCTCCGGTCATGCCCAGATCGGTGATATAGCCGGTTCCCTTGGGCATCACCCGCTCATCGGCGGTAGGGACATGGGTATGGGTGCCCCACATGGCGCTGACGCGGCCGTCCAGATAGTAGCCCAGCGCCAGCTTCTCGCTGGTGGCCTGGGCATGGAAGTCCACCAGCGTAAAGGTGGGCTTCTCCGTTTCCTTCAGTTCCCACAGCAGCTTGTCGGCGGTGGTGAAGGGATCGGCGGCCTTCCAGTCCAGGTCGCACCGGCCGATCAGCGTTATGACGGCGATACGCAGTCCACCGCAGTCGTACACGCCGCAGCCCCGTCCCGGCATACGGCCGGAAAAATTGGCAGGCCGCAGGATATAGCGGTTGTCCTCCAGATAGTCCGCGATCTGCACGCGGCCGAAGGTATGGTTGCCCAGCGTGATCACGTCGGCCCCGGCGGCAAACAGCTCGTCCGCCTGGGCGGGCGTCAGCCCGGTGCCGGAGATATTCTCCCCGTTGACCACGGTAAACGCAATATTTTTCAGCTTTTTCAGCGGCGCAAGGTGGCGGCGCAGATGCTTCAGCCCGTCCTCGCTGGTCACGTCGCCGATGGCCAGAATGTGATACAGCATAACGACCTCCTGTCACGGTTCTTTCCCTGGTTATTATGCCACAATCCAGCAGAAAGTGCAATGATCGCCGGGAAAAAACATTTCCCGGCGATCGCAGCTTTTCCTGCAGTTATTACGAATGGACATCATTCCAACCGTAGATTTTTACAAGCCGGTGGCTGGTGTAGTAATACGCTCCCGCCGGAAAATCCGTATAGTTGGTGGTGTTGGAGCACAGCAGATAGTCCACCGTCTGGCCGGCTGCGTCCCGGACAATACCGGAGATGACGGTGGTATGGTTGTGACCGCCGTCCGGGCCCAGGATCAGGATGTCCCCGACATCGCCGGTGTAGTAGTTGGCCTCAGTATCCGCCACCAGGCCGTAGCCCCGGTTATCGCGGGCGTAGCTGTAGAATTTTCCCACGTTGATCCACGACAGGTCCAGCGTGTTCTGACCGTACCAATACCACTTGTCGCCGCCTTGCTCGTCCATGGGAATGCCGCCGGCCAGCAGCACCTGAGAGCCGAAGTTCATACAGTTGCCGCCCACGTCATCATAGGCGTACCATGCGTCGCTGCGCTGGTGGTCGTACTGCCGCATATAGGCCTCTGCCGCCTGACGGTCATAGGCGTGGTCGCTCTCCAGCGTCACCTGCACCGTCTCCTGCCGCTGGAGCTGCCGCCGCTCGATGGCCCGCAGCAGCTGGGGCAGCCGGGCGTCCGCCGTTGTTCCCTCCCGGTAGGTCAGGCTGAAATAGGGATTGTCGTCAGCCTCGTGATGTTGGATCAGCCAGCCCTGACCGTCCTCCGCGGGAACCAGTTCAAAGATATGGGGCACATCATACATCTTGCTGTCAACATCCGGTGTGGCAGCAAAGTGCATCACTGTGGTCTCATCGGCCTCGACATGTATCTGTCCCGGTAACGCATCCGCATCCTCATGCGGCTCCGCTTTGGTAATGGTCAGCACATAGTCCACGTCCTTCATCCGCAGATCGGTCAGCGCCTGCTGCCGGATGGCGGTCAGCGTGCGGATAGACGCCTCGTGCATGGCGGCGTCCTTCTCGTCGGCAAACAGGCTGTCCAGCTGCGGCTCGTCAAACAGGGCGATGTCCGTGTACCAGTCGTTCAGCAGCCGGATCATCAGCTGCTTCTGTTCCTCTGTCAGCAGTCCCTCCGGATCCTTCACCCGTCCGCTGATACTGGTGGAAAAACTGTCATCCTGTTCCGTCGCCTGCTGCCCTGCTTGTGTCTGGCCGTCCTCCGACACGGGCGGCGCATCCGGTTCTCGCCCGCTTCCGCAGGCAGTCAGCACAGGCAGCAGCATACATGCCGCCAGCAGTACAGCGAAAAACTTTCCTTTCATGGCATATCCCTCCCCAGATGCAACTGTGCGGCACCTCAGGGGAGGGTGTCGCACAGTGTTGGTTGTTATTTACTTGGCGTATTCCACGACCTTGGTCTCACGCAGCACATGGACCTTGATCTGGCCGGGGTATTCCAGCTCGTTCTCAATGCGCTTGGCCAATTCTCTGGCCAGGATCACCATTTCATCCTCGCTGACCTGCTCAGGCTTCACCATCACGCGCACCTCACGGCCCGCCTGAATGGCATAGCTCTTCTCCACACCGGGATAGGTTCCGGTGATCTCCTCCAGCTTCTGCAGGCGCTTGATGTAATTCTCAAGGTTTTCACGGCGCGCGCCGGGACGGGCTGCGGAGATAGCGTCGGCCGCCTGTACCAGACAGGCCACCAGCGTCTTGCACTCCACGTCGCCGTGATGAGCCTGGATGGCGTGGATGATCTCCTCTTTTTCCTTATACTTCCGGGCATATTCCACGCCCAGGGAAATATGCGTGCCCTCGAACTCATGGTCCAGTGCCTTGCCGATATCGTGCAGCAGACCCGCACGCTTGGCGGCGTGGACATCAGCGCCCAGCTCAGCGGCCATCATGCCGGCGATATGAGCTACCTCAATGGAGTGCTGCAAAACGTTCTGACCATAGCTGGTGCGGTAGTGCAGGCGGCCCAGCAGCTTCTGCAGTTCGGGATGCAGGCCGCGGACGCCGGTCTCCAGCACGGCACGCTCACCCTCGGAGCGGATCACAGCGTCCACCTCACGCTTGGCCTTCTCCACCATCTCCTCGATATGCGTGGGATGGATGCGGCCGTCAGCGATCAGCTTTTCCAGGGCCAGACGGGCCACCTCACGGCGCACCGGCTCAAAGCAGGACACCGTAATGGCCTCGGGGGTATCGTCGATAATGAGATCGGCGCCGGTCAGCGTCTCGATGGCGCGGATGTTGCGGCCTTCACGGCCGATGATGCGGCCCTTCATCTCGTCATTGGGCAGGGGTACCACACTGACGGTAATCTCAGCCACATGGTCGGCGGCGCAGCGCTGGATGGCGGTGGCCACAATCTCCCGGGCGCGGGAATCGGCCTCTTCCTTGGCGCGCGCTTCGATCTCCTTGATCTTCAGGGCAGTCTCGTGGGTGACCTCAGACTCCACCTGCGCGATCAGATACTGCTTGGCCTCGTCAGCGGTGAAGCCGGAGATGCGCTCCAGCATCTCGGTCTGGCTGCGCTTGATGAGCCGGATCTCCTCCTGCTCACGGTCGGCGGCAGCGTGCTTGGCGGCCAAAGACTCTTCCTTCTTCTCGATCTGCTCTGTCTTATGATCGAGGTTTTCTTCCTTCTGCTGCAAACGGCGCTCCTGCTTCTGCAGGTCGGCGCGGCGTTCCTTGACTTCCTTCTCGTATTCAGTTCGGGAGCGCAGGATTTCCTCCTTCGCCTCCACCAATGCTTCGCGTTTCTTGCTCTCGGCATTCTTGATGGCCTCGTTGACAATGCGCAGGGCTTCCTGCTCGGCGCTCTCGATCTGGCGCTGGTCGCGCTTGGCCTTCTGCCGGTGGACCAGAATACAAGCGAGGATGCCAAGACCAAACGCCGCGGCAGCGATCAGCACCGCGTATACGATCTTGATCATGGTTTCCTCCCGTTAATTATGGTGTATCCGGACAATCGCCCTCCATCCGGGGATAAACAGGGATGGGGATGGTGGCTGTCCATAGAAAATAATCGAATGCTTCCCCTAAATCATTCGATAATAATCCTTCATAATTCTACCCTCATTACGGTAAACTGTCAAGAAGAAAAACACACTATCGTGGAAATTTTGTCCGCACTCGGGAAACATTTTGTGGGAAGTGCCTATATTTGCACAAAATCCGACAGTACGTAGCCCGCCAGATTTCCGTAACCGATGCTGTACCAGCCGTCAAACTGACCGTATACCGTCAGCTGCGCCTGAGGCGGCACGCTGCCCACGATCTGTCCGCTCAGGGCCGGGTACGCCCGCACATTCAGCGCGTCCCGCTGGGTGATCACGGTGCCGGTGCGGGGCGTCATGGGATAGATGAAGGGCAGGCCAAAATATTCCGTCAGCGACTGGACCAGATTCTCCGCGATGTTCTGGATATTCTCCTGAATCCACAGGGCGTCGGCGGTGTTGTCGTGATAGCCGATCTCCAGCAACACCGCAGGCGGCTTTGGCTGGCGCACCTCCCCCAGCGTGGTGGTGGCGCGTGTGGTCACCAGATTGGGCAGCGGGTAAATGCGTTTGAGATTCTCCGCGAAAATGCCGGCGGCCCGCCTTCCGTTGGTGCTGGCGGGATAGTAAAAGGCGATGATCCCCCGCTGCCGCCCCTCGGTGCTGCCGTCGCCGGAGGCGTTGGAATGCAGCGCCAGATAGAAGTCATAGCTGCCCCTGGCCGCCTGGGCAATAGAGGACGCGGCGGTCATATCCGGCGTGTTGCGGGTAAAGCGGATGGTGTTGGCCCGCAGGTACGGCTCCATGGCGTCGGCAATGAGGTTCATGAAATACTCCTCCGATCCCGCGCCGGTGATGTAGGGATTGTATTCCTGCGTCGATGGACTCAGATAAATATTGGGCATGGCGATTCCCCTTTCCACATTTTCTCCCCAATATATATGTGGCGCAGGGAAAATTGATGTGGTATAATATGATATTATTTGTCTTTACAGGAGAGAAGCGACATGAAAGCACTGCGTCCCTATCCCCGCATCACCATCACGCCCAAGGGAGAAGCCGCGCTGACAGGCGGCCACCCGTGGGTCTATGAGGGCGAAGTGACCGCCGCGGACGGCACGCCGGAGGACGGCGGGCTGGTGGACGTGGTGAGCCGCCGGGGCAGCTGGCTGGGCTGCGGCTTCTATAACAGCCACTCCCGGATCCGGGTGCGGCTGGTGAGCCGCAACGCCAACGATGACTTCTCCGACGCCTTTTGGGAACGCCGCATCCGCTACGCGTGGGACTACCGCAAGACGGTGATGGGCGAAAGCGACAGCCGCTGCTGCCGCGTCATCTTCGGAGAGGCCGACCTGTTCCCCGGCCTGACGGTGGATCGGTTTGAAAGCGTGCTGGTGACTCAGACCCTGAGCCTTGGCATGGAGCGCATCAAGAACCGGCTGTTTTCCCTGCTGGTAAAGGTGCTGCGGGAGGACGGGCAGGAGATCCGCGGCATCTACGAGCGCAACGACGTGGCCCTCCGGGAGCGGGAGGGAATGGCGCAGAACAAGGGCTGGTATCCCCTGCCCGGCGAAACGCCGCCGGAGACCGCCACCGTGGACATCACGGAAAACGGCATCGTCTACACGGTGGACTTTGAAAACGGGCAAAAGACCGGCTTTTTCCTGGACCAGAAGTACAACCGTCTGGCGGTGGCGAAGCTGGCAAAGGAAAAAACCGTGCTGGACTGCTTCACCCACACCGGTTCCTTTGCCCTGAACGCAGCCAAAGGCGGCGCGGCCCATGTCACCGCCGTGGACGTGTCGGAGTTCGCGGTGCAGTGCGCGGCGGAGAACGCCCGCCGCAACGGGCTGGAAACCGTCATGGACTGTGTGGCCGCCAACGTGTTCGACCTGCTTCCGGAGCTGGAAAAGCAGCCCCGGAAGTATGATTTCATCATCCTCGACCCGCCGGCCTTCACCAAAAGCCGCAAGACGGTGGCCAACGCCATGACCGGGTATAAGGAGATCAACTACCGTGCCATGAAGCTGCTGCCCCGGGGCGGATATCTGGCCACCTGCTCCTGCAGCCATTTCGCCACGGAAGAATTGTTCATCAAAATGCTCCGCAGCGCCGCCCGCGACGCGGGGGTGCAGCTGCGGCAGATCGAATGCCGCCAGCAGTGCGCCGATCATCCGATCCTCTGGGGCGTGGAGGAGACGAATTATCTGAAGTTTTTTATCTTTCAGGTGGTGTGAGGCGTATTTCGCGTTTCTCAGCGGAAATACGCAAAAGCCAAAAACCGGACCCCATCGGGTCCGGTTTTTGCTCTTTACGCGGTTTCTTCCGGTATCTGTTCTCCGGCGGGTGCCGGTGCGTCGGCATACGCCACGCTGTAGATGGGCTGGGCGATCCCGCCGGCCGCCGCATAGCAGCGTACCGTCACCACATCGCCCACATTCAACAGGATCAGCTCCGGCGTATCGACCGCTTTGCCGGTATACCACACCCCGTCAATACACAGGTAGTAGCAGGTGTTGCCTTCCATAACGGCGCTCCGGATATCGGTAATAACACCGGTATGGGCATCGGTCAGCGCCAGCTGCTCCTCCGGCAGGGTGCTGTCCTCCGGCTGGATCAGCCCACCGTTCAGCAGCATCTGGCGGTAATTGCTCTCACACTCCGCCACGGTGGCGCCGGTGGCCACGATCTGGTACTGGCTGACGTTGACCATGGCGTACATCTTCACCAGTCCCGCCGCATCCTTCAGCGCCATGAAATAGGTGGGCTGCTCCGCCACGTTCAGCAACAGCGGGAAGGTGGCGGTGTATTTCATCTGCTGCACCTGACCCTGCGCGCTGCCCATGGCCGAGTATTCCTCCGCGCCGGCCACGGCGTAGAAGCGGGTCTCCTTGGTGCGCTGGTTGGACAGGATGAAGCCCACGTTGGACTCGTCGGACACCACGGAGGTAACGCCGGTGTACATATACACATCGTCGCCGATGGCAATATAGTTGTACCCATCGGTGGTGACGGTCACCTCACGCTGGCCGAACAGGGAGTTCCAGAAGCCGTTGATATAGGTGCCGTGATAGTCATACTGCTGGATGATCAGCTCGGCGGTAAATACATGGTCCACCCATGTGGGGATATCCGCCACATCGTAGTAGGCATTCTCACCGGTAACGGCGTTCACCAGCACCGCGCCGGTGATATCCGTGCCGCCGAACAGGCCGATGGTCCGGTCGATCCGGGGGCAGACCCACCAGGGCCGGCCTTCCTCGTCGATCTCAAAGGCAGGCTCGTCAAAAATGAAGGTGGGATACTGGAACCGGAGATACCGGTACAGATTGCGGTTGAAATGCTCGGCGGTGGTATAGCGGATGCCCTCCTCCAGACGCACCACCTCCACGTTCTGGGTCACCATGTCAATGATCAGGTAGGCGGGCAGACCGTCCTTGCGGTTGTTCAGCCACTTGATGACATCGCCGTACTGCAGCGTCGTAACACGGACAGGGCGGCCCTTGTAGTTGATCTGGGTATAGTTGTCGGCCACTTCGAACTGGGAGACCATGTCCGCCAGCTCACCCAGCTTGCGGTTGCCCAGCTTGGCGGCAGAATCCTTGTCCAGCATGGGGATCTGGTCAAAGGAGATCTCCTCCACCTCCGCGGCGAAATCGCCGTTCTCCACGGTCAGCAGGTCACGATAGGCTGCTGCCCGGAACACCTGCCAGCCCAAAGCGCTGCCCACCAGCGCAATCACCACCATGGCCGCTGCCAGCAGCAGCGGGATCAGGCACTGCTTTTTCAGAAACTTAAAGTAGCCCTTGGCTCCGTTTCCCTGAAACCCGGAGGTCAGTATGGCACACACGGCATATACGCCGCACAGCAGCAGCACAAACACATAGAAGTCCGGCGATTTCAGATTGATGGCCGGCAATGCCGCATAGAAATACACGGCGGCAAATACCAGCGTTACCGCCAGGTTCAGTACCGTCCGACCAAAAGGCGTGCCGATGGCCTTGCGCGTTTTCCGCGGCTGCCCCTCCGGTCGCTGGAAGGGGTTCTGCCCCTTAAACCCTTGAAAATTGGGATCGTTCCAGTTGATGTTCATAATATTTTATATCTTTCTCCTTGTATTATAGAGTAGTAGTTTTTTGAGACCCTCTCCAAGGTCTTTATG
>CAMEER010000049.1 GCA_945915065.1 uncultured Clostridia bacterium
ACAGAAAAATCCGCATTCCCTTGCCGATCTGACAAAGGAATGCGGCTTTTATACGCGGTTGTTCATCAGATACGGGCGACGCCGCTTTCGCGGGCGGCTCTGGCCACCGCCTCGGCCACTGCGGGGCCGACCCGGGGATCAAACGCAGCCGGGATAATGTAGTCCGCGGACAGCTCCTCCGGGGAGATAAGATCCGCCAGCGCCTGGGCTGCCGCCATTTTCATGGGCTCGTTGATATCGCTGGCCCGCACATCGAAGGCGCCCCGGAAAATGCCGGGAAAGGCCAGCACGTTATTGATCTGATTGGGGTAATCGCTGCGGCCTGTACAGACCACTTTGGCACCGCCGGCTTTGGCCTCGTCGGGGAAGATCTCCGGCGTGGGATTGGCACAGGCGAAAATGATGGCGTCCCGTGCCATGGTTTGCACCATTTCCTTTGTGACCATGCCGGGCGCGCTGACGCCGATAAATACATCGGCGTCCACCAGCATATCGGCCAAAGATCCGGCCCTGCGCTCCGGATTGGTCACCTCGGCCATTTCCTCCTTGATCCGGTTGAGGTTTTCACGGCCCTTGTAAATGGCGCCCCTGCGGTCGCACATGGTGATGTGGCGGTATCCGGCGGCCAGCAGCAGCTTCACGATGGCGACAGCGGCGGCTCCCGCCCCGGAGGTGACCACCTTTACCGTTTCCTTCTGCTTGCCGACGACCTTCAGCGCGTTGGTAAGACCGGCCAGCGTAATGACAGCGGTGCCGTGCTGGTCATCGTGGAACACGGGGATATCGCACTTCTCCTTCAGCTTCCGTTCGATCTCGAAGCAGCGGGGCGCTGCGATGTCCTCCAGATTGATGCCGCCGAAGCTGCCGGAGATCAGATAGACCGTGTTGACGAATTCTTCCACATCCTTGCTCTTGATGCAAAGGGGGAAGGCGTCCACACCGCCGAAGGCCTTGAACAGCACGCATTTGCCCTCCATCACGGGCATGCCGGCCTCCGGGCCGATATCCCCCAGACCCAGTACCGCGGAGCCGTCCGTGATGACGGCGCAAAGGTTATGGCGGCGGGTCAGGGTATAGCTTTTACCGATATCCTTCTGGATCTCCAGACAGGGCTGGGCCACGCCGGGGGTATAGGCAAGGGAGAGATCGTCCTTGGTCGCAACAGGTACAGTGGCTTTGACTTCTATTTTTCCCTGCCATTGCTCATGCAGCCGCAGAGATTCTTTTGCGTAATCCATGATCGTATACCTCCTATCAGACCATCTGCTCAGGATGGAAAATTTCGTCAAATCTTTCGGCGCTCAAAAAGCCCAGCGTAAGGCAGGCCTCCCGCAGAGAGCAGCCGTCCTGAAAGGCTTTTTTGGCAACCTTGGCGGCGTTTTCATAGCCGATGTGAGGGTTCAGGGCCGTTACCAGCATCAAGGAGCGGCGCAGATTCTCCTGCATTTTTTCGCGGTCAGCCGTGATGCCGGCCATGCAGCGGTCGTTGAAGGAAACGATAGATTCCGCCAGCAGCCGCGCTGATTGCAGGAAATTATGGATACACACCGGCATAAAAACGTTCAGCTCAAAATTGCCCTGCGAAGCGGCCATGCCCACCGCCACATCGTTGCCCATGACCTGCACCGCCACCATGGTGACGGCCTCGCATTGGGTGGGATTGACCTTGCCGGGCATAATGGAGGAGCCGGGCTCGTTTTCCGGAATGCGGATCTCTCCCAGTCCGTTGCGGGGGCCGGAAGCCAGCCACCGCACGTCGTTGGCGATCTTCATCATGTCGCAGGCCAGAGCCTTCAACGCTCCGTGGGCAAATACCAGCTCATCCTTGGAGGTCAGAGCGTGAAATTTGTTGGCCGCAGGCAGGAAGATCTTGCCGGTGATCTCGGAAACGGCGTCGGCCACCTGCGTGTCAAATCCGGCAGGTGCGTTCAGTCCGGTACCCACAGCAGTACCGCCCAGCGCCAGCTCTTTCAGCGGCGGCAGCGCCAGCAGCAACAGCTGCTTGTCCCGCTCCAGGCTGGTGCGCCACCCGGAGATCTCCTGAGAAAAGGCGATAGGGGTGGCGTCCTGCAAATGCGTGCGGCCGGATTTGATCACGCCGCGGTTGTCCTCCTCCAGCCGGCGCATGGTGGCGCACAGCCGGTCGATAGCCGGGATCACCCGATCCTCAAGGGACAGCACCGCAGCAATGTGCATGGCAGTGGGAAAGGTGTCGTTGGATGACTGGGACATGTTCACATCGTCGTTGGGGTGGAGCAGCGGCTTTCCGGCCAGGGCATTGCCGCGGTTGGCCACCACCTCGTTGGCGTTCATGTTGGTCTGGGTACCGGATCCGGTCTGCCAGACCACCAGCGGGAAATGGTCGTTCAGCTTTCCGTCCATGATTTCGTCGCAGGCCCGGCAGATGGCGTCCCGCTTTTCAGCGGTCATCCTCTCCGGCCGCAAAGCATGGTTAGCCATGGCGGCAGCCTTCTTCAGGACCCCAAAAGCATGGACGATCTCCTGCGGCATGGTTTCGATACCGACGCCAATGGGAAAATTCATGCAGGAGCGCTGTGTTTGCGCGCCCCAATATCGGTCCGCGGGGACCTGCACCTGACCCATAGAATCATGTTCCGTGCGGTATTCCATATTGCTTCCTCCGTATAAGATCGGCTCTGACAGCGCAGAGACACGACAATATATTGATAAAAAAACAGTATACCATTTACCGGGAAAAACTGCCACACTTTTTTGCGAAATACGCGCCGCTTTTGGGAATGGCAGGTCTCTTTGCCAGGAGAAAAGCGCAAGGCGGCCGGATGGCCGCCTTTCTGGTACGGGTATGGGGACTCGAACCCCAACGCATCGCTGCACGAGAACCTAAATCTCGCATGTCTACCAATTTCATCATACCCGCAAACTGTTCTCTCAGTGTACCACATCCGCCGGTAATACACAAGAAAAAATTTTCGTGATCTGGTATCTTTCTCCATGCATAAACTGGACATTTGAAGATACCCAAAATATGATATAATATAATATTACTGCGATCAACCGACACGAAAGGAATGAGGCACTTTTCATGAAACGCATTGCCAGTATTCAGGATGTGTCCTGTCTTGGCCGCTGCTCCCAGACGGTGGCGCTGCCGGTGGTCTCCGCCATGGGGGTGGAGTGCGCCATCCTGCCCACAGCGGTGCTGAGCACCCATACCAGCTTTCCGGATTTCATCTGCCATGATCTGACGGATCAGCTGCTGCCGGTGGCCCGGCACTGGAAAACACAGGGCGTGCGCTTTGACGCGCTGTATACCGGCTATCTTGCCTCAGACCGTCAGGTGGCGGTGGTGCTGGAGCTGTTGGAGCTGCTGGCGGATCAGGACACGCTGTTGTTTGTAGATCCTGCCATGGCCGATCACGGCAAACTGTATGCCGGGTTTGGCCCGGAGTTTCCGGCGCTGATGGCCCGGGTGGTGTCCCGGGCGCAGATCACCGTGCCCAATATTACCGAGGCCAGTCTGATGACCGGCATGGCGTACCGGGAGACCTACGATGAGGACTATATCAAAGCCCTGCTGCAGGGCGTGGCGGCGCTGGGTGCGGAAAAGGTGGTGCTGACCGGAGTATCCTTTGAAAAGGATACCATCGGCTTCATGTCCTACGACAGCGTCACCGGCGCATATGACACCTACTTCAACCGCCGGGAGCCGCAGGCCTACCACGGCACCGGCGATATCTTCTCCGCCACGGCGGTGGGCGGCATTATGCGGGGACTGAGCCTGCGGGAGGCCTTCCGGCTTGCGGTGGATTTTACGCTGCAGTGTATTCAGGCAACCCGCACCGACCCACAGGCGGCCTGGTACGGCGTGGAATTTGAGAAAGCGCTTCCGCTGCTGACGGCACGGATCAGGGAAATCGCAGATGGATAAGATGAAGCGTCCCGCGGCGACAAGCCGCGGGACTTTTGCTGTTCTGCTATTTCTGCTCAGGCTCAGAATTGCCGGTGCCTTCCTCCGGCGGATCCCCGGCGGGCTTGTCCTCCGCCGGATCTTCGCTGAACTCCGGCATGGGGATAGGCTGGGACACGATGTTGATGTGCTTGGCAGGCGCCTCGATCACATCCGGCACGCTGGGACGGAACAGCTTCTGCTCCGGCTCCTTTGTGGCGCCGTAGTTGTCCACCGTCTCCGGGTCGCGGCCCTCGATAATGGCCATCATCTCCTGACCGGTGATGGTCTCTTTCTTCAGCAGGTAAGCGGCGATCTTGTCCAGCAGCTCCCGGTTCTCCACCAGGATCTCCTTGGCCTCCTTGTGGCACTGGCGCAGGATCTTGATGGTCTCCCGGTCGGCGGCGGCGTAGGTTTCCTGCGCGCAGGTCATGGAGTAGGAGCCGTCCAGATACTGGCTCTGGACGCTGCCCAGAGCCATCATGTCGAACTCCTCGCACATACCGAACCGGGCTACCAGATTCCGGGCCATCTCCGTGGCCCGCTCGATGTCGTTGGCGGCGCCGGAGGTCATGGTGTTGCATACCACTTCCTCGCTGGAGCGGCCTGCCAGCAGCGTGCGGATCTCCGCCAGAATGTCCTCGCGGGACATGAGGAACTTCTCCTCCTCCGGCAGATGCAGCGTGTAGCCCAGTGCGCCCTGGGTGTGGGGCACGATGGTGATCTTGCTGACCGGCTGGGCATTTTTCTGCTTGGCCGCCACCAGCGCGTGACCCACCTCGTGGTAGGCGATGATGCGCTTTTCCTCCTCGGTGATGACGGTGCCCTTCTTCTCGCTGCCGGCAATGACCAGCTCGAAGGAGGCCAGCAGATCGTTCTGATTCACAGCCTTGCGGCCCTTGCGGACGGCTCGCAGCGCGGCCTCGTTGACCAGATTGGCCAGATCCGCGCCCACACAGCCGGCGGTAGCCTGGGCGATCTTTTCCAGATCCACGTCCTCCGCCAGATGGATGTTGCGGGTATGCACCTGCAGGGTGGCCAGACGGCCTGCCAGATTGGGCCGGTCCACGGTGATACGCCGGTCGAAGCGGCCGGGACGCAGCAGCGCCTTGTCCAGCACCTCGGGCCGGTTGGTGGCGCCCAGCACGATGACGCCCTTGCTGGGGTCGAAGCCGTCCAGCTCCGCCAGCAGCTGGTTCAGCGTCTGCTCCCGCTCGTCGTTGCCGCCGAAGCGGCTGGCGTCACGGGACTTGCCGATGGTGTCGATCTCGTCGATGAAAATGATGCAGGGGGCAACCTTGGCGGCCTCCTTGAACAGGTCACGGACACGGCTGGCGCCGACGCCCACGAACATCTCCACAAAGTCGGAGCCGGAGATGGAGAAGAACGGCACGCCCGCTTCGCCGGCCACGGCCTTGGCCAGCAGCGTCTTACCGGTACCGGGAGAGCCTACCAGCAGCGCACCCTTGGGCAGCTTGGCGCCGATGGCGGTGTACTTGCCGGGATTGTGCAGGAAGTCGATGATCTCTGCCAGCGACTCCTTGGCCTCGTCCTGACCGGCCACGTCCTTGAAGGTGACACCGGTGGATTTTTCCATATAGACCTTGGCGTTGGACTTGCCCACGTTGCCGATGCCGCCGAACCCGCCGCCGCCGGATTTGCTGAGGAAACGCATGATCAGCATGAACAGGCCCACCATGATGATGGTCGGCAGGATATAGCTGACCATGAACACCAGCACCGGGTTCATCTCGGCCTCATAGTAGCCGGTGTAGGCCACATTGTGCTCCTCCAGCAGAGGCAGCAGCTGGTCGTTGGACAGGTACGCGGTGTACAGCGTCAGGTTGGTCTCTTTGGATTGGGTGTAGGTCTTGGCTGGCTGCTTGCTGCCCTCCTTGACCTCCTCCGTATAGGTATAGCCGTCCACCGGGGTGATATAGATGGTCTTATCCTTGAACTGGATCTCCTTGACCTGGTTCTTTTCCACCATCTCCACCATCTGGCTGTACTTGATCTCGTGGCTGGAGGACTTGTTGGCGGTATTGCCGGAATAGGCGCTGATGTAATTCATCGCCACCGTCAGCACCGCCGCCCACGCCACCAGCGTCATAATACCGCGCATCCGGTTGCTGTTTTTGTTGTTTTTGTTGTTGCGGTTGTTATTATCTGCCATATAACCCTCCTTGAAAGAGCGGATATTCTCATTATGTATAAATGTCAGTATACCACATAACATCTCGTGTCACAAGCGGCACATTGGCGGTTTTTCTGTAAAATTTCTATGAATCGCGCTTTATCTTGCCGGAGATGTATGCTATAATCAAATCGTATATCAATTTACGGAAAGGCCGGTTTTCCTATGAAAGAACAGACACCCACCGAGAAGCGCCGCCCCATGCCGGAAGCGGAAGCCGACGGCATAATTGAAGGCCGCAACGCGGTCATTGAAGCCCTCCGCTCCGGAACGGCCATCGACAAGATCTATCTGGCCAAGGGGGAAACGGACAAAACGCTGGGCCACATCGCATCCAAGGCTCGGGACGCGGGCATCGTGGTGGTGGAGGCGGATCGCCGCAAGCTGGACAACATGAGCCGCACCCACGCCCATCAGGGCGTGATCGCGCTGGCTGCCGTTCGGGAGTACGCGACGGTGGAGAGCATCCTCCAAAGCGCCGTCGGCAGGGGAGAAGCGCCGCTGCTGGTGGTCTGTGACGAGATCTCTGATCCCCACAATCTGGGGGCCATCCTCCGCACCGCCGAATGTGCCGGCGCCCACGGCGTCATCATCCCCAAGCGCCGCAGCGCGGGGCTGACCGCCATTGTGGCCAAGACCTCTGCCGGCGCTGTCAGCTATATGCCGGTGGCCCGGGTGGCCAACATTCCCTCGCTGCTGAAGGAGCTGAAGAAGCAGGGCGTGTGGGTTTTCGGTACGGCCGCCGACGGAAACACATCGCTCTATAACGCCGACCTGAAAGGCCCTGCCGCCATTGTCATCGGTTCCGAGGGCGACGGCATGACCCGGCTTGTGTCGGAGAACTGTGATTTCCTTGTCAGTATTCCCATGAAGGGACATATTTCCTCACTGAACGCTTCCGCTGCCGCTGCCATTCTTTTGTATGAGGCGGTGCGCCAGCGGAGTTGATGGGAGCTTAAACGAATGCGCAGGCAGGATGACGCACAACTGCATACGCCCTCGCTTTCCGAGGACGAGACATACTCTCTGGAGTCCATCCTGGCCGAATACGGCAAGGGTGGGCGTCAGCCTGCCCAGACTGCGCCGCCGCCTGCGGCGGATCCTGCTCCCGAACCTGCACCGGCTGCGGAAAACCCTGTGCCGACTCCTCAGCCGGAGGAGATCACCACCCGGCTTCCCAAGACGAAGAAAAAATCGAAAACCAGAAAATGGAAGGAGAAACGGCAGGACACCGCTGAATTTCCCGTGATCCGTACGGCGCCGGCGGAGAAGCCGGTCAAGCCGGCTCCGCCTCCTCCCCCGGCACCGGAGGAGGAATTGCCGCCGGACCGCGTGTCGCTGAAACATGTGATGCATGATACGGTGGACGCGGTGCTGGCGGAAAACGACGACGGCATCCTTGCGCCGCCCCTCACGCTGAAGGAGCGTCTCCAGAGCCTGCTGCCCCGCAGCCGTTCCCGCCGCAAGCCGCGGCAGGACACCGAGCAGCTGTGGGCAGAGCCGGAGCGCCGTCCGCCGGAACCGGAGCCCGAGCCGGAGCCGGACAGCGACGAAGCGTTCCGGGCCGAAAAGCGCCGGGCCAAGCATCTGCGGCGTTCCCTGACGCTGGTGAGCGTGCCTGTTGCCGCCCTGATCGTACTGGCGGTGCTGGAGGGGTCGGATTACATGCCCGCCCTCTGGTGGGAGAACGCCATGCTGCGCGGCGGCGTTCCGGGAGGCTGTCTGCTGCTTGCGGTGTTGCTGGCCATGGATGTGTGGCAATACGCTTTCCGGGAATTGCGGCGCCAACATGTGACCTGCCAGCTGGGTACGCTGCTGCTGGCGCTGGTGGTCGTGGCCCACTGCGCCGTAAACGCCATCGGAGGCCAGACGGAGCATGCCCCCTTTGCCGCCACCACCGCAGTGCTGGTCTGGGTGGAGCTGTGGGCCATGCTGCTGGACTGTGAGACACGCCGGGAAGCGTTCCAACTGGTAAATGTAGGCGGCGAACCGCCCTATGTGGCCTCCCGCACCGATGCGGGCGTGTGCAAGCAGAAGGGGCGGCTGTCCGGCTTTTATCGCCTGACAGATCAGCCCGATCCGGCGCGGCGCTGGCAATGGTATCTGACGCCGCTGCTGCTGAGCGTTGCCACGCTGCTCTCCGCCGTGATCTGCCTGAAGGGGCAGTGTATGGACCGGTTTTTGTGGGTCTGGTCCGCCCATCTGACGGTGGCGCTGCCGCTGTCGCTTCCTTTGACGGCGGTGCTGCCGCTGAAGCGGCTCCAGCATCGCCTGACCCGCGGCGGCAGCGCACTGGCCGGTTATGCCGGCGCGCCGCCTTTGAGCCGCAGCCGCCAGCTTCTGGTCACGGAGAACGACCTGTTCCCCACCGGCACGGTGGCCTTCAACGGCTATAAGGTCTACGGGGAGGAGCGTATCCGGATGCTCTCCTATGCCGCCGGAATGGCGCAGGCTGCCCACAGCCAGCTCTCGCCCCTGTTTCGCCAGCAGCTGGCGGCGGAGGGCGGCTTTTCCGCACGGGTGGACGACCTCCGCTTCTGCGAGGAGGGCGGCGTCGTGGGCACCATCCGGGGCGAAACGGTGGCCATGGGCAGCGCATACTTCATGCGCAAGCAAAAGGTGGCCCTGCCCCACGATCTGAAGCTGCAAACCGGTGTCTTTCTGGCCATTGACGGTGTACTGGGGGCTATTTTCGTCATCAAATACCAGCCTTCCCGCAACGTGGAGTGGGCCCTTCGCGCCCTGCACCGGGCCAGGCTGCGGCCTGTGCTGGCAGTGCGCAGCGGGAATGTGACGCCGGGGCTGCTGAAACGGAAATTCGGCGTGGATTGCAAGCCGGTCTATCCCAACGTCTCCGCCCGCCTGGCGCTGTCCGACGTGATGGAGCAGCAGGGAACGATCCCCCATGCCGTCATCTACCGGGAGGGGCTCATGCCGCTGACGGAGACCGTCATCGGCTGCCGCCGTCTCCGCAGCGCTGCCCGCGTCGGCACATGGCTGTGCTATCTGGGCGCGGCGGTGGGGCTGTTCCTCACCTATTACCTCATCTCCGCAGGCAGCTATGCCACCCTATCCCCGCTGTACATGCTGGGCTTCCTGGTCTTGTGGCTGCTGCCCACACTGCTGCTGAGCGGTCTGGTAAAGCACTTCTGACGCATAGGCTCCCTCAATTGAGGGAGCCTTTTTCCCGCCGCCGGCAGCATCTGGTCGACCTGACCAGAAAAACCGGAGAAGCATTGTGTAAGTTGACGAAATGTGTGGTGAAGGAGGGGATTTTTCATACAAATATTAAAAATAATGGTTGTCAGAGTTGAAAAACTGAGATATAATCGTCATGTTGAGCGTATTGCGCGCGGCAGCGCCCGTGCGCTGGATCAAATTGAAGGGAGAACACAACCATTATGACTGCAAACGACATTCGCAATATTGCCCTGCTGGGCCACGGCGGCTCCGGCAAGACTTCTCTGGCGGAGCAGATGCTCTACATGACCAAGGGTACGGATCGTCTGGGCAAGACCGCTGACGGCAACACCACCTGCGACTACGACGCTGAGGAGATCAAGCGCCAGATCTCGATTTCTCTGGCCTTCGCTCCTGTCATGTATAAGAACGTGAAGATCAACGTGATGGACGCCCCCGGCAACTTTGATTTCGCCGGCGAGGCCGTGTGCGCCATCCGCGCTGCCGAGTGCGCCGTCATCGTGGGCAATGCCAAGGACGGCCTTTCCGTCGGTATGGAGCGTACCTGGAAGATGCTGGGCAAGAAGCCCCGCATGATGTTCATCAACCGCGTGGAAGAGGCCAACTCTGACTACGCCTCCTGCATCGAGGCTGTCAAGGCCAAGTTCGGCACCGCCATCGCCCCCATCGTGGCCACCAAGGCTGACGCCAACAAGGCCGTCACCGTTATCGTGGACCTGCTGCACAACAAGGCTTATGACGCCAAGGGCGCGTGCGCCATTCCCGCCGACATGGCCGACGAGGTGGAGGCCCTGCGCGCCGAGCTGATGGAGGCTGCCGCCGGCGCCGACGAGGAGCTGATGGAGAAGTTCTTCGAGACCATGGAGCTGT
>CAMEER010000050.1 GCA_945915065.1 uncultured Clostridia bacterium
AGGTGTTTGCAGATTGATCTCAAAGGAAATGCGTATCGGTCAATCAGCCGTTCTTACACTTGATGACCAGCTCGCCGTTATAGCTGCCCGCACCGGGAGTGGTGACGGCAGCCGTGTACGTCACGTCCTTGTAGTTCGCTTCAGTGCCGTTTCCAATATCGAAAATCTCCAGCGTAAAGTCTGTCTTGCCGGGGGCTCTGTTGCCGCCCAGCTTCACCGTCTTGGTGAAGGGGATCTCAACGGTAGCAAGATTCTCAGTATAAGTGTTCGTGAATTCAGCCGGGGAGGTCGCATCACCAGACACATAGACATCAAGACCCTTTTCTTGCTCACTGATGTTATATGTGAAGACCGCGTAGTAGCTTTTATTAGAATACACCCATCCCGCCTTGCCGCCGTTCTGCTCTTTCAGAAGGAAGGTCTTGCGATACTCATTTTCCTCATTTGCGACGCGATCCCAGTACTCTTCGACGAAGCCAGATGTCGGAAGCGTAAACCTAAAGGTTTCTTCAAAAGTGCCAGTACCAGCAGCGGTGGATATCGTCAGGTCATCCAGCAATTCGATGCCATAGTAGGCAAGGTCACGCTTTGGTTCCCCCTCGTTTACCACATCCTCCAGCACAAATGTGAAGGTTTCCGCGGGAGGCGTTACATCGCCCGTTTGCTCCACTATTTTCGTAATCGTAAGCCCCAAGTTGAACGGGTCGGTGGGTACTACCTCCGTTGCCCATGCGGTGGCGGCCAGACCCAGTGTCATGACCAGGGCCAACAGCAGGGCGAATAAGGTTTTTCTGCCTCTTTTCATGTGTTTTACCTCCATTATTCGTCGTTATTTTTCCGGCGCGCTCCGCGCCAAGTGAACAAAGCCAAGGCCACCAGCGCGATCCCAAGGATCACCCAGCCCTTTCCAGCATTTACGCATGGCGTCGTCTCCTTTCCGTGTTCACGCACGCGCATCACTCCCACTGGGGATAGAAATAAAGCACCGTGTCCGGCTCTATCTGAACGGGCAGATAGGAGCCGTGCTGTCCCTTGTCGATGGACAGATAGGTGTAGTCCTCAAAGGCCATGGGAACCTGCACGATGAAGCTATCGTGGATGATCCGTTCCGTCTCGCCGGGCGTGTATCTCTTGCCGCCGGTGCGGGTCAGATCCAGCATGATCACGCCGGAGTATTCCCCGTTGCCGGTCAGTCCCCAGTCGCCTGTATAGACCTCCTCCGGTGTGACGAAGTCGCTTTCGTACCACCATGTAAAGGTCGCCGTGCCCCAGTAGTCCTCCTGACTGCTGTTGGCGTGCAGCTCCAGAGTGGCCAGAGCGGGCTTATCCGTATGGCCATCCCACGCCCATATCTCCTGCGTCAGCTGGGAGCCGCTGGGGCACGTCCAGCCGATGTCGCTGCCGAAGCCGTCGTTCCCCTCCTGCGAGTAAAAGGTGAAATCGTAGGCCAGCTTCCGGTCGTTCTCATAGTCGTAGGGCAGCGCCACCATTCCGGGGATGGGATACCAGCTCAGAGTATCGGAATGGCTGTCGGTCAAAAGCAGCTCCGTGGTATCGGTGGGGACAGTCCCCAGATCGTTGGATACAAACAGCAGGATCGGCTCGCCGCTCTGGCTGCGGTAAAGCTCCTTGATGGTCTCGTAGTCGCCCTTCGCCTCGCTCCACCGGATGCGGTTCACCACCACGGTGGCATCGGGATCACGGGGCACCACGCAGAACAGGCTTCCTTTGTCATCCACCACCCGCTCCTGCGGGATATTCCGGATGAACGGATACTCGGCGCACAGCATCGGCGCCTTATCATTCATCCAATCCCGCAGCGGAAGTGCCAGATCACTCAGCTTGCCGTCGATATCGCCGATGTAGGCCACCGCGAAGCGCTCGTCCTGCTGACGCTCTTCCAGCTCCTGCCGCAGCAGATCCAGAGAATCGTCGTAGGCACCCGGCTCGCCGCCCATATCGTCGCCCGTGTTGCCGCCGCCTGTTCCGCCGGTGGTCGTTCCGTCACTGATATTGATAGTTCCCATGCCGGGGATCTCCACCTGACACCCTGCCAGCGACAGCGTCATGGCCAAGGCCAACAGCGCCGCCACAAGAAGCCTGACCAGTTTCTTCCCATTATTACGCATGGGTCGCCTCCTTTCCGTGTTCACACACGCTTACTCCGTCCACTGGGGATAGAAATAAAGTACCGTTTCCGGCTCCATCTGAACGGGCAGATAGGAGCCGTGCGTACCCTTGTCAACGGCCAGACAGTTGTAGTCCTCAAAGAGCATGGGCACCTGAACAATAAAGCTGTCATGAATAAGCCGATCCGTCTCGCCGGACTTGTATCTCTTGCCGTCGGTGCGGGTCATATCCAGTGTCAGCACGCCGGAGTATTCCCCGTTGGCGCTCAGCGACCATTCGCCCTCATAGACCTCTTCCGGTGTCGTATAGTCACTCTCATACCACCAGATAAAGGTGCCCGAGCCCCAATAGTTCTCCTGGCTGCTGTTGGCGTTCAGCTCCAAGGTGGCAATCGCGGGCTTATCTGCCTCTCCCCGCCACACCCACAGTCTCTGCGTCAGCTGAGAGCCGTCGGGGCAGGTCCAGCCAAAGTCGCTGCCGTCGTTTTCATCGTTCCCCTCCTGCGAGTAAAAGGTGAAGTCCATGGCCAGGTTTCTCTCGTTCTGATAGTCGTAAGGCAGCGACACCGCTCCGGTGGTGGGGAGCCAACTCAGGGTATCGCCATAGCGGTCGGTCAAACGCAGCTCCGTGGTTTCAAAGGGAGTCTTCTCCAGATCGTAGGAGACAAACAGCAGGATCGGCTCGCCACTCTGGCTGCGGTAAAGCTCCTTAATGGTCTCGTAGTCGCCCTTCACCTCGCTCCACCGGATGCGGTTCACCACCACGGTGGCATCGGGATCACGGGGCACCACGCAGAACAGGCTTCCTTTGTCATCCACCACCCGCTCCTGCGGGATATTCCGGATGAACGGATACTCGGCGCACAGCATCGGCGCCTTATCATTCATCCAATCCCGCAGCGGAAGTGCCAGATCACTCAGCTTGCCGTCGATATCGCCGATGTAGGCCACCGCGAAGCGCTCGTCCTGCTGACGCTCTTCCAGCTCCTGCCGCAGCAGATCCAGAGAATCGTCGTAGGCACCCGGCTCGCCGCCCATATCGTCGCCCGTGTTGCCGCCGCCTGTTCCGCCGGTGGTCGTTCCGTCACTGATATTGATAGTTCCCATGCCGGGTATCTCCACCTGACACCCTGTCAGCGACAGCGTCATCATAAAAGCCAGCAGCGCCGCCACAAGAAGCCTGAACAGTTTCTTCCGATTATTACGCATGGGTACCTCCTTTCCGCTTTTTCTTGTTATTTACCCCTGAGAGGGGTTGAACATGAGCAGTTCATTGGGTATCTGCTGAATGGGAAGCCGTTCACCCTTTGCACCCTCAGAAATATTCAGGACCGGGACAATATCAAAAGCCTCAGGCACCTGAATACGGAACGCGCCCTCCACCGAGGTGGATGCCTCGCCCTTTTTATACTGCCGGCCGCTGGTGCGGGTCATGGTCAAACCCAGAAATTTCCCGCCGTCTGTCAGCAGCCAGTCGCCCTCTGTGTTGACACCGTCCACATCATCACCGCCATCATCGCCGCTCATATTGCCGCCGTTGTTTGGCAAATCGCTATCCTTGATATTCACGGTTCCGATGCCGGGGATTTCGATCTGGCAGGCTGTCAGTGGCAGCGTCATCATAAAAACCAGCAACACGATCACAGTCAGCGTGGCCGGTCTCTTCCAGTACTTGTTCATGGCGTTGCCTCCTTCCTGCGTTTTGGTATCACTTATCCCTGCGCGGGGTCAAACATGAAAAGCTCGTAGGGTATCTGCTGGATGGGAAGTCCGTCGGCGCCGCCTCCGCCGGCCACGTTCAGCACCGGGAAAATATCGAAGGCCGCGGGTACCTGCACAGGGAACGCACCCGACACCGTGGTGGGCGCCTCGCCCTTCGTATACTGTCGGCCGCCGCTGCGGGTCATGGTCAGCTCCATCTGCGCTCCGCCGTCCGTCAGGAACCAGCTGCCCTCATAGACCTCCTGCGGATCGCCGTAGTCCTTGGTATACCACCATGTGAAGGTGATCTGTCCCGGCTCCGTGCCGCTGTCCTGTGTCAGGGACATGGTGGCCATGGCGGGCTGCTCCGCAAGATCGCCCTGCCAAGTCCAGACGTACCCGGCCAGCTGCTCCGCCGTAGGGGCCGTCCACATGCCATCGTCGCCCACATCGCCGCCATCCATGCTGTCGTTTCCGGTGTAAACGGTAAAGTCGTAACCCAGTTCACGGCCGTCCTCAGGGGAATAGGGCAGCGCCACCATACCGTAGTAGGGATACCATTTCAGGGGCTCTTCTCCGCTGTTGGTCACGATCACCTCGGTGTCGGGATCGATCGCCTCCCCCATGTCGGCGCAGGCAAACACCAGAAACGGCTCGCCGCTCTCGCTGCGGTAGAGTACCTCGACGTTATCGTAGCCACCGGCCTTCTCATTCCATTGGATGCGGTTCACCACCACAGATGCGTTGGGGTCACGGGGCACCACGCAGAACAGGCTGCCGCCGCTGCCCACCACCCGCTCACGGGGAATATTCCGAACGAAGGGATACTGGGCGCACAGTTCCGGCGCCGCCTTACTCACCCATTCCTGTATCGGAAGCTCAAAATCGTCCGGGCCGCCTGCCGCGCTGCTGATATAGGCCGCCGCGAAGATATAGTCCGGCACCTCTGCCATGCTCTTCCGCAGCAAGGCAAGGGATTCATCATTGTCGCTTCCCGTATGGATCGTATTATCGCCGCCCGCATTGCCGCCTGTGCTGCCGTCGTTGATATTCACGGTTCCAATGCCGGGAATTTCTACCTGGCATGCTGTCAGCGATACCATCATCGCCAGAGCCAGCAGCAGACAGAGAATGAGGTTCTTTTTCATCGCTTCCTCCTTCCGTTGCGTAGTACTAGAACTTACCGCTTGTACTGGAGCCGCCGCCGCCGGAGTGATCACTGCTGCCGCTGTCGCTGTCCTTAGAGATCTTTCGGCGGGTCTCAGTGGTGTGTGTATAGCGGTCATACCGCTCCGTCAGGTTCAGGCCCTCGGCGGTCACATAGGTGTCCGCTTCCGCGCCCTGACGGACGGTCTTCATTTTGCTCTTCAGGAACAGGCACACCGCTATCGCCAGCACCACGCCGATACCCAGTGCCATAGGCAGCACCTTCACCAGCGGCTTGCGGACAGGGTGTCCCTGCTCGGCACGGTCCAGATATTCGCCGCAGGCGGACAGATAGTCCTCAAAGCCACCTTTCCAGTCATTGTCGGCGAAGTTGTCCAGAAAGACCTCCGTCATCTGATGGCGTCCATATTTGTTGACTGCGTACTCGGCAGTGCCGCCGTCACGGACGAACAGATCGTAGTCCCGGTCGTACATGCTCAGCATCAGCATGATGCCCTCACGGTTTTCGCCGATACCAAAGTCGTTGCCGTCATAGATGGCCACCGCCGCATAGTGGATATCGCTGTTGTAGTCCTCGTAGTCGTCCACAGTGACAATGTACACAGCGCAGTTATACCGCCACGAGATCTCATCGGCCATCAGCTCCAGCTCCAGCCACTCGTCCTCGTCCAGCAAGCCCACCGTGTCATAAATAAAGAGATCATCCTCGGTCTGCTCCGCCCATGCGGGAACCGCCATCGTCAGTACCGCCAGCAGGGCCAGCAGATATGTCAGAATTCTTTTTTTCATCTCAGCCGCCCTCCTTACATCAACATCAGTATCGTCGCCGCGATAGCCGTCACCGGTGCGGCAATGGCGGCGAAGATGGCCCAGAACTTGCCCATGTCCGTAGGCAGGTCGCCCACCAGCTTGCCGGTCTGTCCGTTCATGGCAAAGAGGAAGTCCTTGCCGTTCCACTTGGTGTGCAGCATCCAGACAGGCAGCAGTGCGTAATGCACCTTGCCGCGCCGCAGATTGATGTTCCGGCTCTTGGGGATGCAGGAGCTGTACTGCGTGGTGGTGCGGTGCAGCGCGCCCTCCAGAGACGCGGCGCAGCGTCCGTCCGCTCGCTCCTGACTCTGCTCCACCGTCACATCGTACTTATCCGCCAGGAAGCCCGGCAGATACGCCGTGGAAAAGGCCCGCAGATCCTTATAATTGTAAGGCTCGATGGAGTCCATGTGGTCATCCGGCATCTTGCTGGATGCGTCCACCGGCACCTTCTCGAAGGCAATGGAGCCGCCGCGGCGCACGTCATAATGCTCTGTCTCAGTAATCTCGTAGTCGCCGCTCTCATAGACGTGGATGATCAGACCTTCATAGTCCACGCTGCCCTCTGCCTGTCCGTCAAACATCCAGAAGGGGACGTACACGCCCTTGATCTCCTCGATGTGGTTGCCGTTGGTAAAGGCCTTGGGCAGCAGGGGCTTGCCCTTATAGTGGTTCTTCAGGGCGGCCACTGCATCCTCCTTGCTGAGCTTGAAGGGAATTACGAAGTCCGGCTTCAGCGCACCGCTGAACTGGCCCGGTACCACGGTGGGATTGCCGCAGTAGGGGCAGGAGGTAGCGGCGGTAGACGCGTCGCAGATCAGCTCCGCGCCGCAGCTGGGGCAGGAATAGGCCTTCATGCCGTCGGCCTCCGTGCCCCAGTCACTGCTGAGACTGGAGGTATCCCAGCCCTGCGACTCCATCTCCGCTATTTTCTGGCGGTTCTGTTCCGCCTTGGCGTTGGCCTGCTCCGTGGCGGCCACAGCCTTGGCCTCTTTCTCCGCGTACAGAGCTTCGATCTGCGCCACGTCATATTTTGCACCGCAGAAATCGCATTCCAGCATACCGGATGCCCCCACAAAATGCAGGGGACCGGTACATGCCGGGCATTTATAGTTGGTAATTTGGGATGCCATTACTTTCTCCTTTCCGCTACGGGAGCGGCTTTGGCCGCTCCCGTAGAAAATGGCGTTCAGATAATACGGTCAGCCAGTATCAATCAAAGGCTGAGGTTATACGCGCCGGCAGCGATCAGCTTGCCGTTGTCGCCGAAGAAAAGGGCCAGTGCGCACGCGTCATCCTCTTGGGCGTACCAGGTGTATACACCGCGCTGGTACTCCTCTTCATACCGATAGTCGGAGCAATCCACGCCGATATGTTCCTTCAGATCCGCATAGGTCAGCTTCGACTGCGCATCATCTTCGGTGAAGTAGTTCAGGCCACCCAGATAGGTGAAGAATGTCTCGTTCAGCACTTCCAGCGTTGCTCTGTCAGAGGTCACGGTCTGTGTATCCGTGGATTTCATATCAATGCCGGGCAGAGCGCCGCCCTTATCGCTGCTGCCGCCACCACCGCCGCAAGCAGCAAGGGACAGCGTCATCAACACGGCCAATATAAGCGTAATCGATTTTTTCATGATAAGTTTCCTTTCTTTTTGCATCGTCATTTGTTATTCCGTCCAACTATGGCAGGGAGGATCAGCGTAAAGGGGCACCGCAGTTCTGGCAGAATTTCTCACCGTTGCTCTTCGCGCCGCAGCTGGAGCAAAAAGTGGAAGCGCGGGTCTCCGCCTCCGGCTGCTGGGGGATAGGCTGCTGAGGGGCAGGCTGCTGTGGCTGCTGGGGTGCCGCATCCTGCTGGGGCTGCTGGGGCGCAGCATACTGCGGCTGCTGCGGCGCAGCGGCATACTGAGGCTGCTGATAACCCTGCTGGGGTGCAGCATTGTACTGGGGCTGCTGGGGCTGCTGGGAATAGGGATTCTGATAGGGCTGCTGGGGCTGCTGGGAATAGCCGCCCTGCTGATAGGGATTACTCTGATAGGGGGTGTTCTGGTAGGGGTTGTTCTGATAAGGGGCTGCCTTGATAGGAACGCCCTGATACGTTCCTTTGCCGAAAGCCAGCAGGGGCATGAAAACATAGGGCAGGAAAATCAGTCCCGCCGCAAAGCCACCGCCCTTGCCGAATGCCTTGGCCAGCCGAATCTGTGTCTGGATACCCAGAATGATGTTATAGAGGGGGATCAGCATCAGCAGGAAGCGCATACCGCTGCCCCAAGTGATATCAAACAGCACATAGAGATTGTAGAAGGGAACAATGGCCGCCCAGCCGGGCTTACCGGCCTTCCGGAAGATAATCCACATGCACACCAGAACAAACACGCACAGGACAAGCGAGATAATGGTGGGCAGCGGGTTAAAGGCCGGGGTACTGCTGTAATCGTAATAATCGTAATAATCGGAATAATCGTACATTGCGTTCTCCTTTCCTAACGACATCGCCGGCTGGCAGTGTGCTTGCCGACTAATGTGATTTGTTGTCACAGGGTTGTTGCCCAATCCAGACAGAATCTTTTGCCACCGCGCTTCACGCCGCATAATGGGTAGAAATCGGGAGAATGGCTCACCTACGCCTGAGGCTGATAGGGCGGCTGGGTACGGTGTGCTTAATCTTCCTCTGCCGGAGCATATTCCTCGGAGGTACCTATAAGGAGCTCCCACAGGAGCGTCCTCAGGACGTCCTCATACTCACCGTTGTATTCTGCCGTGAGAATCTCGTCCTCTCTCTGGCTGGTGATGTGGAGGTAGCTCTCCGTCCCGTCAAGGACAGACACCCCCTCTGGCAAGGCTCTGGGCGGTTGATGCCAGTTCTCCCGAAGGCACGTTTCCACCTCAGCCCATTGCTCCGATGTCAGGGGCGCGTCTATCCGCTCTACCCTTTCTCGGCTACCCTCGGTGTCGATGCACCACCCGGAGATGGTATACGCACCGTCTGTCTCCTCCAAATCAAAGCGGAAACAGTCGTCGTAGCACGAAGCACTCTGCGACCAGCGTATGCTTTTCAGCGTGTCACCATCCCGAAAGGCGTTTGCAAACTCGTTCATCATACCATCACCGTCCATGATCCGATCCGTCACAAAGTGTTTATAAAGCCCCGACATAGCAATACCTACTACCGCACCGATCAGGAATATCCAAAGAAGCTTCCACTTCATCCCGGTCAGGGGCGGGGGCTGCCGCAGTTGGCGCAGAACTTGCCCTTATTCACCGTTCCGCACGCACACGTCCACTCGTCGCTGGCAGGCTTGGGCTGGCCGCATTCGGCGCAGAATTTGCCGGTGTTCACCGCGCCGCAGGCGCACTTCCACTCAGCGGCGGGGGCAGGCTTGGGCTGACCGCATT
>CAMEER010000051.1 GCA_945915065.1 uncultured Clostridia bacterium
TAATGCACCAAAGCCGATCAGCTGATAAAGCACATTCATTCGTCTGTCCTCCCATAAAAAAAGCCACACACCCAGCAAGGGCGCGTGGCGAAAAATGGATGTGATGTTCCAGAAAAGTCCACACAAATTTTGGAATTGTATTTTACCATAGTAAAGGTGGAAATGTCAAGAAATGTGCAGTCGGGAAACACCCGAAAACTGAAAAGCTCTTGCGCCGGAGCCTGCCAAAAGGTACAATAGTGGTAGCAGCAGAAAGGAGGCCGCAAGATGCAACTGGAACTGATTCCCGCCTACGGACATCAACAGGAGATTGCCGCATTGTTTACGGAGTATACCCGTATGCTGATGGATGGCGACGACATGATGCGGCATTATCTGACCATGCAAGGCTATGAAAAAGAACTGGAACACCCTGAGGCCAAATACGGTCTTCCGGACGGACGGCTGTACCTGGCCTATTGTGACAGCCAGTTGGCCGGCTGCATTGCGCTGCGAAAGCTGGATGAGCAGCGCAGCGAGCTGAAGCGGCTCTATGTCCGGCCGCAGTTTCGCGGCAGCCGTATCGGCGAAGCCTTGGTCCGCCGGGTGCTGTCCGATGCACGCGAAATCGGTTACCGCCATGTTCTGCTGGATACGCTGCCGTTCCTTCGTTCGGCCATAGAACTGTATCGCCGGGTCGGTTTTTATGAGATCCCCTGTTATAATGACAGCCCCATGGACAATACCATCTTCATGCAATTTGATCTGTGAGGAGGGATGATACCTCCGGAGAATATCCGAATCCGTACCGCCACTGTGGATGAAGTGCCCGCACCGTTTATTGCCTTTCCTGACCTGAATCTCTGATCTACAAACGACAAAACACCCAAAACCATACGGTTTTGGGTGTTTCGCTATCACTTATTCAGTCCTGCTGCCAGTTGTGCCACACATTCTGCACGTCTTCGTTCTCTTCCAGCATATCCAGAAGCTTGGTCATGCTGCGAACGTCATCTTCGTTGGTCATGGTGACATAGTTCTGAGGCACCATCTCGATCTCAGCGCTCTCGAAAGTATAGCCCTTCTCCTCCAGCGCCTTCACCACATCATTAAAGCTGTCGGGATCCGTGGTGACCTCGAACACGGGGCCGTCAGCCTCCACATCCTCGGCGCCGGCTTCCAGCGCGTCCATCATCACAGTCTCCTCGTCCAGTTCCTCGTCCTCGTTGTCAATGACGATGACGCCCTTGCGGTCAAAGGACCAGCTGACGCAGCCCTGTGCGCCCATGCCCTTGCCGAACTTATCGAAATAGTGGCGCACTTCCGGTGCGGTACGCTGGCGGTTGTCGGTCAGCGCCTCCACGATAACGGCAACGCCGCAGGGGCCGTACCCTTCGTAAGTAACAGCTTCATAGTTATCGGTATTGCCGGCGCCCAGCGCTTTGTCAATGGTGCGCTTGATATTGTCGTTGGGCATATTGGCCGCCTTGGCCTTGGCCACCACGGTGGCCAGGCGGGAGTTATTATTGGGGTCGCCGCTGCCGCCCTGTTTGACGGCCACGATGATCTCTTTGGCGATCTTGGTAAATGCGGCGCTGCGCTTGGCATCAGCCGCACCCTTGGTCTTTTGAATATTGTGCCATTTGGAATGTCCGGACATAGTTTACTTCTCCTTTATGCAATATTGGATGACCTCACGATCATGCACGGTCGATTGGACAACAGTCAGCTGTGGGAAGGCCGCTTGCAGCCGCTCCAGGATCACCGGGCAAATGACATTTTCCGTGGGAAAATGCCCCGCGTCGATCAGGTTCAGCGCCTTTGTGTCCAAAAACTCATGATAACGCAGATCTGATGTCACAAAGGTATCGCAGCCTAACGCGACGGCCTGGCTGATATAATCGCCGCAGGCGCCGCCGCCCACCGCGACACGGTGGACCGGTTTGCCGCAGTCCGTATACCGCAGACCATTACAGCCTAAATATTTTATCACATCTTGTATGAACTCTACAAGGGGTTTTTCATATTTTAGCATCCCTACGCGGCCAATTTTTTCCTCGGTCAGCGCTTTTGTATCGTTCAAACCCAATTTTTCCGCCAATGCGTCGTTGACGCCGCCCTCCGCCGCATCCAGGTTGGTGTGCATACAGATGGCGGAAATTCCATTTCGCAGCAAAGCCGTGATGATACGGCCCTGCGCGTCGTCTGCGGTCACATGCTGTACCTTGTGCCAAGTGCAGTTCATCAACGGATGGTGGGCCACGATCAGATCAGCCCCGATGCTGACGGCCTCTGCCGCCACCGCTTCGGTAATATCCAGTGCCACCAGCACTCTGCGTACCTCGGCGGCGCCGTCGCCCACCAGCAGGCCCACGTTGTCCCAATCCATGGCAAGCTCACGGGGAGCCCAAGTAAAGAGGTATTTTTCAATATCGCAAACTCTTGTCATAGCTTCTCCCTCTTTTCCTGCAGCAGCCGGCCTATCTCCGCCAAGCCGTCTGCCCTTGTCAGGTTCGCTTCCGTTGCAGACCGCTGCAAACCGTCAACGGCCTTTCGCAGTTTTTCGATCCGCTCTTCCAGATATGCGCTATACAGTGGATCGCCGTCCAGCAATACCCCGCCGTACTGCTGAACCAACGTCAGCTGCGGCTGCTCTCCGCCCCGGACTGCAAACACCGGATAGAGATGCCCCTTGTCAAAAACCAGCCGTTCATCTGTAAAGCAATAGTGGTTGTCAACAAGCCATTTTCTGAGAAGTTCCACCTTTGTCATGGGCTGAAGCAGCAATAGATGGGTTCTCTGTGCCGTCCATGACGCGTTCTCCAAAATCATCTGGATCGTTTCGCCGCCCATTCCGGCAATGACAATGGTATCCGCTTCCTCCGGCGCAATAGCGTCCAATCCCGGACACAGGCGGAAGTCGATGCCCATGACGCCGTACTCCTCTGCCGTTTGCCGGGCATGCTGCAATGGTTCCGCCCCGATATCCGACGCAATGGCGGCGTTGATCCGCCCTTTTTGCAGCAGGTATACCGGCAGATAGCCGTGATCCGTTCCCACATCGGCAAGACGGCTGCCGACAGGCACCATGTCCGCCAACAACTGCAAGCGGGGCTGTAACAATAATTCTCTCATCTTCGTAAAACAGGATAAAACGCATACGGCACGCCGTATGCGTTTTATCGGATCCGTTCAGTCACTGAGCGCTTTCGCCGTTGGCAGCTTCATTGACCACAGCCAGCAGCTTGTCCACATCCACACCATGCACGGCGCAGGCTTCCTCCACGGTCTCACCGCGGGAAGAGGGGCAACCCAGGCAATGCATGCCGATGGAGAAGAAGATAGGCGCCGTCTGGGGCGCGATATCAAGGATATCACCGATAATGGTATCTTTGGTAATTTCGATCATGATTTTGACCTCCCAGTGTATTTGAGGATAGTATACCCCAAAAGGGCGCACATTTCAACAGAAAAATACAGAAAAGAAATGCAGGCGGTTACGGCCGCAAAACGGTTCATTTATGATGCCTACGCTTCCTGTTCACTTTCGTCCTTGTCGGCGGTCTGTCGCGCCGCCACAATATTGACGTATAGTTCCTCCGGCTTGTGGGGCTTCACTTTCAGATTCCAGATCAGCAGGAAGGCGGATACCAGCACCATCACCGCAGACAGGGCCTGAGATACCCGGATGGGCGCGCCGCCGACGGTCCAGTCGAACAGATACAGGCTGTCCGTGCGCATCCCCTCGATCCAGAAACGGCCGATACCATACCACAGAAAATAAAACAGGGTATTCTCGCCGTCAAACTTCCGGTGCTTCGCCACCAAAAAGACGATCAGCAGCAGGCCTATCAGGTTCCACAGGCTCTCATACAGGAAAGTCGGGTGTACCTCGATCAGCTGGCCGGTTTTCAGCGTCAGCTGCATGCGGCAGAAGATGGTGGTCTCTGTGCCGAACGCCTCGCGGTTCATGAAGTTGCCCCAGCGTCCCACGATCTGCCCAATCAGCAGGCCCATGACCACCAGATCGGTCATGGCAAACAGCTTGAACTTCCGACGGCGGGACACACAGATGGCCACGATGACAACCGCAATGACCGTACCGTAAATGGCAAGCCCGCCGTCCCAGATGGCCACTGCCTTGCCCCAGTCGAATTTGCCGCTGGCATCCCGGAACAGGTCAAGATAGAAGATCACATAGTACACACGGGCGCCGATGATCCCGGCGGGGATCCCCCACAGGATGCCGTCCATCAGGTCGTCCTCACTGATGCCGTAATGCTTCCGCTGCCGCATGCAGAACAGCGCCGCCAGCAGCAATCCCAGCGCGATCAGGATGCCGTACCAGTAAACGCCGTGGCCGATGTCGATGGCCTTTGAGGAGGCTGTAAAAGTCCAGTCGCCGAACAGTCCCGGGAAACGAATGGGACTGTCGGGCATAATCATGCCGTTCGTAAAAAATCACTCCTTTTTTTCGCCGGAAATAGGATCAATGATGGAAATCGCACAGCGCTCCTCCAGCAGATTCTCCCGGATAAAGTCCAGCACATCCTCAGCAGTGATGGTATCGTACACCTCCGGGAAGCGGTACGGATCATAGTCCAGGAACTTGCCCTCCGCCATGGAAACGGCAATGTTTTCAAAACTGTTCAGGGCTTTCAGCGCTGTGCCGAAGTTGGCGTTGCGCAGGCGCAGATAATACGCCTGATCCAGACCCTCACACACCAGCCGCTGCGCCTCATCCAGCACAGCCCGTACCACGGCTTGAGGATCGTTGCTGTCACCGCCCAGATAGACATACGCCGCGCCGGGCAGGATATCGTAGCTGCTTCCAAAGGAGCCGTTGATCAGTCCCTGACTATACAGCCGGGCATATAGCGGACTGGACTCTCCCACCAGCACATCAATGGCCAGCTCGCCCAGAGCCGTGCTGCGCATCTGGGCCTCGCCGCCGTGCTGAGGCGGGCATTTGAAGCCTGCCATAAACGTGGGCATGGAGACCTCCATGCGGCTGCGGGTCTCCTTTTGGCAGGGCGTCAGCGGTTCCTCGGCACCGTAATCCCGGGGAATCAGAGGGCCGCTGGTCTTTGGCAGGATCTCCTCCGCCAGACGCAGCACCTCGTCACCGTCCACATCGCCCACCACCACAAGACACATATTGGCGGGGGTATAGAAGGCCTTATGGCAATCGTACAGCGTCTGTGCCGTGATCTCCCGGATACTCTCCACGCTGCCGGCGATCGGCGTGCGGGCGGGACTGTGGTAATACAGTCCCTGCATCAGCTGCTTATAGCACTGCCACTCAGGATTGTCCTCGATCATGCCGATCTCCTGCCCGATGATACCCTGCTCCTTCTCCACCGACTGGTCGGTAAAATAGGGTACGGAGACGAAGGACAGCAAGATCTTCAGGTTCTCATAGAACTGCTCCGTGGAGCTGAAATAGTAACAGGTAATGGCGTTGGAGGTAAAGGCATTCGGCTCCGCGCCGTTTTTTGCCAGCTCCTGCAGTGCGTTGCCCTCGGCAGTGTCGAACATCTTATGCTCCAGGTAATGGGCGATGCCCGCCGGGGTGTCCAGCCACTTCCCGTCCAGCTGGAATTTCATATCCATGCCGCCGTAGCGGGTGGCAAACAGGGCATATTTCCGCTGGAAGCCTTTTTTCGGTACGATGCAGACCGGCAGACCGTTGGGCAGCGTCTCCCACCGGGCGGTCTCGCCGATGCGGTCATAATTGATCAGCATACGGTCTCCTCCTTTCCCTTCAGGAAGAATACGGTGTCCAGTCGGCAGCTTTGCGCCGCCTTTTGGATACGCTCCGGCGTCACCTGACACAGTGCCGCCATCAGATCCTCCGGCGTATCCTCCGCACCGGTGGCCGTCTGGCCCAGATAGTAGTTCTCCAGTGCGCCCTGAGAATCAGACAGAGAGGTCAGAGACGAGCACATGGTAGCCAGCGCCCCCTGCAGCTCCCACTCCTCCCATTGGCCCTGTTTCACCAGCTCCAGCTGACGAAGGATCTCGTCGTGGGCCTGCTGGAAATTCCCGGTCTCAATGCCGGAGGCGACCGTCATAATACCCTTGGAACGGGCATAGCTGGAGGACGCATAGTAGCACAGCGACAGCTTTTCCCGTACATTGAGGAACAGCTTGGCATTGCTGGTGCCGCCGAAGATCAGATTGGCCATGATCATGGCGGGCACATCGTCGGTACCACAGCGCCAGCCCATGGACAGCTTGCCCTGCGTGACGTCCATCTCCTCTGTCAGATAGCGGGGCTCCTGCGGCGCGGCTACGCGGCGGACAGGCTCTCCCTCTGCCACCACACCACGGGGCAGCGCGGCAAAGGCACGGCAAAGCGCACCCTGTACCCGCTCCTGACTGGCACTGCCGCAATAAAACAGTTCCATACGGCTGGTGGCAAGCAGCTGCTGATAGTGGTTGAACAGCTTATGGTTATTGATCCTGGCCGCCGACGCCTCATCGCCCAAACGCAGCACGCCATAGGGCTCACCGGCACACATTTCCTGCATCAGCCGCACGTCCGCCCAATCCTGCTTATCGTTGCGGATGGCGCGAATGGCGTCGATCAGGTTTTGCTTCTCGCTCTCCACATACTCCGCCAGAAAACGGCCGTTGCGGGTCACGGGATCCAGAAACAGCTCGCCCAGCAGGTCAGCCACCGGCTCCAGCAGCTTCTCCCCTGTTGGAGCAAACGCGTCATCGATGACGGATGCCACGAAGCCGATACACTGGCGCTCGCCTTTCTTGCGGACCGTATAATCGATCTGCGCCCCGTAGAGCGTATCCAGCGCAGCGGACAGGCTCTCCATATCCGGGCAGCGCATGGTACCGCGCCGCAGCACCGCCGGCAGCAGCGCATTGGCGGCGGCTGTTTCCTTTTGCAGCGGCGTCACCAGATGGGCGCTGAGAACGCTGGTCTTGAATTTACTGGCAGGCAGATATGTTAAAAACACATTCTGCATGATCTCTTTTCGATGTTCGTACACAGTAAACCTCCCAAATAGATATATCAATACATAATATAGTATACACCAGTTCCTGCCGAAAGAAAAGAGAAAAATACGGCGGCATGGCGCAATTGACGAATGGAACCGGCTGCTGTATAATACAAGCACTACCCTTTTTGAAAGGAGAGGCTCCGCCATGACTGGCTCGCAACGACGCAGCGCCATATACCAGCAACTAACCCATGCCGACGCCCCTATCAGCGCTGCCGCGCTGGCGCAGCAGTTTTCCGTCACCCGTCAGGTGGTGGTGGGCGATATCGCCCTGCTGCGGGCTGAGGGACACAGCATCACCGCCACATCCCGGGGCTACATCATCCCCGCCGAAACCGGCCTGATCCGCACCATTGCCTGCGTTCACAGTGCGCAGGATACCCGGCAGGAATTATTTGCCATGGTGGACTGCGGCTGTACCGTGGTGGACGTGATCGTAGAGCACCCGGTCTACGGTCAGCTGACCGCGCCGTTGGCCCTGTCCAGCCGCTACGACGTGGAACAATTCATTCAGCGGATGCAGGATTCTCATGCCCAGCCCCTCAGCGCCCTGACCGGCGGCGTGCATCTGCACACCCTTTCCTGCCCCAGCGAGGACGCCTTTTCCTACCTGAAGGCTTCCCTTCAGACAATGGGAATGCTGTACGATCCGGCCTGACAGCCACGACAGCTATTGACAAATCATAAAACTCAATTATAATAGAGTGGACAGGTGTCAAGACACCTGTCCACTCTATTTAACTTTACGGGATATGAGGTAACAAATATGGAAAAAGTACGGGCCTTTCTGGCGCGGAAGAACATCACTTTCTCCGCTAAGCGCTATTTCATCGACGCCATGTCCGCCATGGCACAGGGACTGTTCTGTACGCTGCTGGTGGGTACCATTCTGGACACCATCGGCAAACAGTTCGGCATCGGATTCCTGACTAACGCGTTTCTGACCATCAAGCAGGGCGATTTGGTACTCAGCTATACCATTGGCGGCCTGTGCTCGCTGATGGTGGGGCCTGCCATGGCGGTGGCCATCGGCTATGCCTTGCAGGCGCCCCCACTGGTGCTGTTTTCGCTGATTACCGTTGGCTTTGCCACCAATGTATTGGGCGGTGCAGGCGGCCCGCTGGCTGTGTTCTTCGTGGCCATCCTCGCCGCTGAGGTTGGTAAAGCCATCAGCAAGGAGACAAAGGTTGATATTCTGGTAACGCCGGTGGTCACGATCCTGGCCGGTATTGGCTTTGCCGCACTGGTGGCGCGGCCCATTGGCACCGCCGCCATCTCCGTGGGCAAGGCTATTATGTGGGCTACGGAGCTGCAGCCCTTCTTCATGGGGATCCTGGTGTCTGTCATTATCGGCGTGGCGCTGACGCTGCCCATCTCCTCCGCCGCCATCTGTGCCTCTCTTGGCTTGACAGGGCTGGCAGGCGGCGCTGCGGTGGCCGGATGCTGCGCCCAGATGGTGGGTTTCGCCGTTATGAGCTTCCGGGAAAACCGCTGGGGCGGTCTGGTGGCGCAGGGTATCGGCACCAGTATGCTGCAAATGGGCAATATCGTCCGCAATATCCGCATCTGGATCCCGCCAACGCTGGCAGCGGCGGTAACCGGCCCGGTGGCCACCTGCCTGTTCCGGCTGGAAATGAACGGCTCCCCCGTCTCCTCCGGCATGGGCACCTGCGGCCTTGTGGGGCAGATCGGCGTGTACACCGGCTGGGTCAACGATGTGGCCAGCGGCGCAAAAGCGGCCGTCACCGGTTTCGACTGGCTGGGTCTGCTCCTGATCTCCTTTGTACTGCCTGCCCTGCTGACATGGCTGTTTGCTATCCCCCTGCGGAAGTGGGGCTGGATCAAGGACGGCGATCTAAAGCTGGATCTGTAAATTACCTATATGATGAGCAATCCCCGGCTACTGCCGGGGATTGCTATTACATAAAAAATGAGTGAGACATCCGTCTCACTCATTTTTGCTCTAAATTCAGGAATTACTCCTCGTCCTC
>CAMEER010000052.1 GCA_945915065.1 uncultured Clostridia bacterium
AATGCGGTCAGCCCAAGCCTGCCCCCGCCGCTGAGTGGAAGTGCGCCTGCGGCGCCGTAAATACCGGAAAATTCTGCGCCGAGTGCGGTGCGCCCAAACCTGCCGGCGAGTGGACCTGCTCCTGCGGAAGTGTGAACAAGGGCAAGTTCTGCGCCAACTGCGGATCTCCCCGTCCTTGATCCATGAAGCGGTATATAATTCCCATTGTTCTGGGTGTGGCGTTGGTGCTGGGCGGCGTATTGCTCTACTGGCATTTCGTGATAAATCAGGTCCTGGACCGGAACGGCATGGAGAACCCATTTCCGCCGGATGACACGGAGCTGCCGGGAATCCCGATGGATGCCGCGCTGCTGTCGCTGAATTGGAGCCAGAGCACCATGAGTTTCGCTGAGTGCTTCCACTTCGACCTTGCAGCGGAGGACAGCGGCTATGTCATTTCCGGTGAGTGTGCCGATCCGGAGAACGGCGAGCGCGTAGAGCGGGAGAACGCTCCCCTGACAGCGGAGGACTGGGCCAAGGTAGAGCAGTGCCTTCGTGACGGCGAACACCGTGCCAAGACGGAGCTGCCCGAGGGAGTTGAAGTCTGCGATGCCACCAGCAGTACCCGGGTGTTCTGTGACACGATCGGTGAGCTGGGTGCGCCGTATGTGTTCCTGCTGACCGAGGAAGGGCGGGTCGAGTATGTTGATGTCCTTTCCTGCCTAAAGGCCGGATATTTCTGCGCCAGCGGCCCGCTTTTGGGCGTGAGCGATGTAAACAGCATCTTTTCGGCTTCCGATGACGACGGTTTCCAGCACGTTTACGCCATTACCGGCAGTGAAGAGGCGATCGATCTGAACCGGCGCATTGCGGCCGATCAGAACACCATGGCGGAGAGACTGGTCGGTGTGTGGGGCAGCAGCCGCACCGCAGACGGCGAAGAGAAATATCTCTCCTTGACGCTGGCCGGCTGCGACAGTTTCGACCTGACCTGCTATTATCCCGGCCGGGATGCGGAAACGGGAGCCACCGGCTATCTGATCTATCTGGGCATGACGGCCGACGGCGCTGTGTATGCGTATCGGTCATGGGGGCGTTACAGCGGCGGGCCCGTCCTCGAAGGGGCAATCGCCCTGAATGCGGCGTATGATTACGGCGAAATCATTCCCGCGTTTACGCTGCATATCACGGAGCTGGGCGGTACGCCCTTTATTGGTGAACGAACAGGGGAAACGACGGTTCTCGCACAAACCTTCGGCTAAGAGAACGGGACAGATAAGAGCGAAACGGGATAAAGAAAAAAGAGAGATTCATGTTTTCCACAGCCGGCAAGAAAGTGCCGGTGGTGAGAAAGGAGAGAAAGAATGGCATCACAAGTGACCAACTATAAATGCCCGGCCTGTACCGGCCCCCTGCATTTTGTGGGGGCGTCGGGGAAACTGGAGTGCGACTACTGCGGCGCGCAGTATGAGGTGGCGGACATCGAGGCAATGTATGCCGAGAAGGAAGCCAAAGCGGTGGAAGCCGGTGAAAAGGCGGAGGCGAAAGCGGAGCAGCGCCGTCAGGAGATGGCGGAAATGGAGGCCCAGGGCTGGGACACCTCGGAGCTGAACAGCGACTGGGGCGCCGATGCCGAGGGCATGAAAGCCTACAGCTGTCCCAGCTGCGGCGCGGAACTGATCTGCGACGCCACCACCGCCGCCACATCCTGCCCCTACTGCGGCAACCCCACGGTAGTGCCGGGGCAGTTCAGCGGCGCGCTGAAGCCGGATTTCGTCATCCCCTTCAAGCTCAGCAAGGAGGACGCGGTGGCGGCGCTGAAAAACCACTACAAGGGCAAGCCCTTCCTGCCCAGAGCCTTCACCAACGGCAACCACATTGAGGAGATCAAGGGCGTGTACGTTCCCTTCTGGATGTTTGACGGCGAGGCGGAGGGCAGCGCCGACTATGAGGGCCTGATCTCCCACAGCTACACCTCCGGTGACTACGAGGTAACGGAGACCGAGCATTACGAGGTGCGCCGGAGCGGCACCATCGCCTTTGAAAAGGTTCCGGTGGACGCCTCCTCCAAAATGCCCGACGATCACATGGACTCCATCGAGCCCTATGACTATGAGGATCTCAAGGCCTTCTCCACGGCGTATCTGCCGGGCTTTCTGGCGGATAAGTACGACGTCAGCGTGGAGGACAGCCATGACCGGGCGGACAGCCGCTGCGCGGCTTCACTGGAGACAGCCCTGCGCCGGACAGCGGATATGTACGACACCTGCATTCCCCTGCATCAAGATATCAGCCTGAAGCGGGGCAAGGTGCATTACGCTCTGCTGCCGGTGTGGATGCTGCACACCAAATGGAGCGGCAAGGACTTCCTGTTCGCCATGAACGGCCAGACCGGCAAGCTGGTGGGCGACCTGCCTATGGACTGGGGCAAGTTCTGGACGGCCTTTGCCGCCATTGCCGCGCCGGTAACGGCCATCGCCGCCGTGATCATGATGCTGCTGTAAAGGAGGGAACGGAACATGAAAAAGAGATTTCTTACGCTGCTGCTGACGCTGCTGGCGGTGCTGACACTGACCGTTCCCGCCTGGGCGGAGCAGACGCCGGATGACTTGTTGATCTACGACACGGAGAGCCTGCTGACGGAGGAGGAATGGTGGGAGCTGGAGATGACAGCCAACCGGATCTCCTGGCAGTACAACTGCGCCGTCTACATCGTCACCATCTACGACTATGAGGAGTACGGCGACAGCGTGTACGAGGCGGCGGCCAACATCTACAACGCGCAGGACTTCGGCATCGGCCAAAACCGTGACGGCATCTTGCTGCTGATGAGCATGTGGGACCGCAGCTACGCCCTGTATGTCCGGAACGGCGGCTTTGCGGAAAAAGCGGTGGGCAAGTACGCCCAGACGCTGCTGGAGGACAGCTTCCTGGACCAGTTCGGCGAGAACGACTGGCAGGGCGGCTTCGCCTCCTATCTGGCCACCTGCGAGGATTTCATGGCACGGGCCGAGGCGGGCCATCCGGTCAAAAAGCCCCTGATGAAAGTGCTGCCTCTGGCGCTGGTCATCGGCTGCGCCGTGGCGCTGGCGGTGTGCATGGCGCTGAAACTGAAGATGAAGTCCGTCCGTCAGGGAGCGGAGGCGGATACCTATGTCACCGCGGACGGTCTCAACCTGACGGAGCGCTATGACCGCTACACCCACACCACCGAGACCCGCCGGAAGATCTCCAAGGACGATGACTCCGACAGCCATTCCGGCGGCGGCGGCAGCGGAAGAAGCGGACACTTCTAAGGGAGGTTTTGCGGTGAAACAACGCATTTTCGTGGCGCTTCTGGCGCTGGTCATGACGCTGAGCCTGTGCGCCTGCGGCGGTCAGGTCCAGCCTGACCCCAACAAAGGAAAGCTGCCCAACGGCGAAAGCGATGGCAGCGGTGAGAGCGGCGCTTACGACGATTCCCTCGACCTGCTGCGGCAGGAGATGGAGGGCATACAGCCCTATCTGTTCGCCGCCGCATGGATCGGCGACGGAGCGGGCCCGCTGGAGAGCGACGTGCGGGAGTGGGCGGAAGGTATGTCTCCCAACCTGTGCGCCCGGTATACGTTCATCAAATCCATCCCCGATGAACGGGTCATCGGCAACGGCGGCAGCCTGTACTGCGTGGTGCCCCGGGATCCCGACGCCACACTGGTGGTAAACCGCATCGTGTGGAATGAGGAGAAGCGGGACTACGACATCGTGGAGACGGCCTATCGCAGCGAAAGCGGCGAACCCATTCTGCTGTTTATCTGTGCCGATATGGGAGAAAGTCCCTATCCTGACACGGAGATCATTGTTACCGACAGCAGCGGCAAGAGTGTGAAGTGGTATCCCGCGGTGCTGCCCATCGACGGCGAGGGCAACGAATACGGCTACGACTTTACCCCCTACGGCGACGATATGGGCTGGGCAGGCCCCACGGCGGAGCAGTTGGCCAGCGTCAACTGGACGTGGGACAGCGAGACGCCCGACGGAGATTACGTCATTGCCGAGATGCGGCTGGAGAAACAGAGCGGCGCCGCTGGCGGCAGTGTGTTTTTCGCGTGGCAGTATGCGGGCGAAGACTATCAGGAGATCTATGAGGGCCGCTGGACGCTGGAGCCTGACGGCGAAAGCACCGCTCTGCTGCGGCTGGACATGGAGTGCACCGGCGGCGTGCGGTACCAGACCGGGGAAATGCCTGTAAACATCGAGGACAGTTTCCCGGTGCAGATGCCTAAGGGCTATGAGGACGCCACCTATCTGTTGATCAGTCCCGGCATCGGCGGCACGGATCTGCCCGGCTGCGGTCCCACCGGCATTACCCAGATCTTTTACGCCGACTACAGCGTGGGATAAGCGGAAAGCTGCTGCCCCCTTGCTTTCTCCGACAGGAGAAAGCAAGGGGGGCGTTTATGTACGGCCGGCTGCCTTATCCGGCGCAGTGCCTTCCGCGCGTGAAAACAGAAAAGACCTCTCCCGTCTGATAGCGCCCTGCGGTGCTTTTTGCTGAAAAAAAGTCGCGTTTCGGCGGCCAAGACTACCCGTTTGGGTAGTGGTAATTTCCCCCAAAAGCTCTTACAATATAGATTGTATGAGTGCAATACCGCCGATGCGCGTTTGACATGGGAAGAGGCAGGTGAAACAATTGGCACGTTTGGTCGTCAATACGCAGAACACATTGTTTGCCGATACGCTTAGAAGGACGCTGGGCAAGGACGGCGATTTCACGGTCTATACGGTGGACCGGCCGGGGGACGTTCTGGCCGAGATCAACCGGGTGGCGGCGGAGATCGTCCTGCTGGAGGTTACGGCATACACCCCCTGGAAGCTGTCCGAACGGCTGGCGCTGCGCGGCAGCATCCGCAAGGCCGACCCGCACTGCAAGATCGTATTCCTGGTGGACGAAAAGATCGACGCCAAAATCGCGGAGGAGGTCAAGGAAGCAAAGCTGATGGGTCTGATCGATCAGTTCATTTTCAGCTCCATCTCCGCCTCCTATCTGGCGGCGCTGATGGAAACGCTGTGACCCTCAGTTCCGCAGGCGGATATAAGATACACAGAACACGGCGGACCACGCCAGTCTGCTGTTTTGCCCGGAGGTGGATGCCGAATCACACAAAACAGTCAATCCCAAAGGCCCGGCTGGAATGGGCCAAAACACAAAAGCTTTCTTGAAGGAGGAAAAACATGAAGAAACGAACACACAAGCTGCTCAGTATTCTGCTGGCGCTGGTCATGGTGCTGGGAATGCTGCCCACCACGGCGCACGCTTGGGAGGTGGAAACAAATTGCGAATTCTGCGGCAGCTTTATTGCCGACGACTGGATCTGCGACTGCGGAGACCATTGCAGCGAGGAGAGTGACAATTTTGAATGTTACCAAGCGAACCACTGCTCCGCATGTGGATTGGGCATGGGCGCGGAATTCATCTGTCCTGATTGCGGGATGTGCATCGACTGCGGCGGCGAGTGTAGCGAGTTCTTGGAAAACTGCGGTATGTGCCTGAAGTGCCACTTGGATTACGGATTGGCATGCCCCGAGTGCGGAAAGTGCGTAATTGATGACCCGGAAGAAATCTGCGAGGGCTGCGGCCAGTGCTACGACTGCGGCGGAATGTGCAGCGAGGAAAGGGAACATCCCTGCATTGAGTGCCATAACGAAGGCGGTTACAATAATGTTTGTGAAGACTGCGGTCTATGCTTTTTCGATAACCCGGATGAGCTGTGCGGAGGCTGCGGCAAGTGCTACGAATGCGGCGGCGGCGAATGCAGCGAAGGCAAAGCCCACGCATGCATGGAATGTCATTTAGCGGAAGGTTATGAGTTCGCCTGCGCAAATTGCGGTCAATGCTATTCTCCCGGTGACGGCAGTGATATTGATGAAAGCATGTACTGCCCGGAATGTAAAATCTGCTGGGACTGCGTGGACGAATGTATGAACTGCGGTATGTGCGTTTATTGCGGAATTGAGCAGGGAAAGCACTGCGTCTGCGAATATTGCTTCGATGATTACCCCCAGTGCCCGGACTGCGGACTCTGCAGCGACTGTCTTGATTGGTGCGGAAACTGTGAAAGACATACGGTCTGCGCGGCGGAGGACGGCGACCATTGCCGGAACTGTCTTGAAGTTTGCGGAAACGAAAATCTTTGCCCCGAGTGCGAGGTTTGCGAGGACTGTTCCTCCGATTGGTGCAGTACCTGCGAAATGTGCCTTGAATGTCACGATTCCGACGATATCTGCATGGAATGTGAAGAGGTATGCCTGTTTGACGACGGCTATGACCATCCGGACTGCCACCATTGCAACAGCTGTGCGGACGAATTTCTTTGCGCCGGCGGATGCGGCCAGTGCCTTATTTGCGCCGACCCTGACTGGTGCGAAAACTGCGGAACCTGCATCGACTGCGCCATTGCCGATGAACTGCATTGCCCCGTATGTGAAAACTGCTATGAGGAATTCGGACCCTGCGAAGCCGGAAACAACCATTGCGTCGAGCATTGCGTAATTTGCGAAAATTGCGAAGAATGTTTCTATGAAAGCGAAAGCGATATCTGCGATGAATGCGGTCTTTGCCTTGATTGCTGCGAAGAACTGAAAAAAGCCGCGGGCTGCACCTGCGAGGACGCGCCCTGCGTGTTCAGCGGAGAGGATTGGAAAAACCATTGGAACGCTTCGCACAGCGGTCCCCATACCCACGTTTATCCGGAGGGATACCAGAAAGACGAGGACGGCCATTGGAAAACCTGCATTATCTGCGACGAAACCGTATCGGGCGACCATAATTTTAAAGACTGGAAGTACCTTACAACCCGTGCACCTTACTACGGAATCCGCGAATGTAAAGACTGCGGCTATACGGAGCGCTGCTGCCATACCGAATGGGGCAATTGGCAGGGCATTCCCTGTCAGTCAGTCGTCTGGACCCCGACAGCAGACAAAACCCAGCACGAATATGCCTGCGAAATCTGCGGCAACCACGTTTACCACGCCCATAACCTTGCGGAAAGCTCCGAAAATCCCGATATCCACGTTTGCGAGGACTGCGGACTTGAGCAGGAGCACACCTACGGCGAATGGACTTTGAAGATAACCCAAAGCCCGTTCTTAGGAAGAGTTTACACCGGCACCCGTACCTGCACAGGCTGTAAGAAGGTTGAAACCTGCGCACATTTCCACGGCAATGTTAAATGGGAGAAAATCGACGATTTGACCCATGGCTTTACCTGCGAAAAATGCGGCGTAACCTTTAAGCTTGCCCACCAGCCGGACAAAACCGGTTTGGTTGGCGACGAAACCGGTCATTGGCATGTCTGCACGGTTTGCGAAGACTCCGTCAATGTAACCCCTCATGTCGGAAGAAGAGTGAATAAACGTACTCCGACCGCAACCTCCGAAGGATACACCGGAGATTTGGTTTGCGCCCTTTGCGGCTACTTTATTGAAAAAGGTACCGTTATTCCTGCCTTGGGATATGGTCACGAGCATCAGTTCAGCGACGAATGGAGCAGCGGCGGCGGTATGCATTGGCATGAATGTACCGTGGACGGCTGCAGCGCAAAAGAAGACCTTGAAGCTCACAATTCGAGCGATTGGGAATTGGTAACGCCTGCCACCGAAGAAACCGACGGACTGAAAAAGCGCGTCTGCAAAACCTGCGGATTCGTGGACGAGAAAATTGTTCCTAAGGGTCATGTTCACAGCTTCAGCCGTCTCTGGACATCTGACGCCACCAAACACTGGCATGCCTGCGACTGCGGCGCAAAGTCTGAGGAAGCAGCTCATACCGCCAGCAACTGGATCGTCGAAACGCCCGCGGCCACGACTGCCAAAGCCGCAATGCATAAGGAATGTACGGTCTGCGGTTATGTCATGAATACCATCACGATCCCTGCCATCGGTTCCGGCGGCAGCACCACTCCGGCCAAAAAGCCTGTTCAGTCTGTGGACACCGGTGATATGGGTATTGCCCTGTACGCCGGCATGACGATTCTGTCCCTGACCGGCGGCGCGTGGGTCGTCAACAAGAAGCGCAAGGGCAAGTAAATCCCTTTCTCTTCACCCTATTTGCATGACAGGGCGGCAGGTTGTAAAGACCTGCCGCCCTGTCTGCTTGAATAGGAGCAATGGAAACGATGAGGATAATGAAAGAAAGCCCCTGATTGCTACAGTTCCTTCACTGGACGGGAACGGAAAAAACGGTATATCCCTGTGATCATGCGCTTTGACGCAGAAGGGAAAATGCGCCCCATCGAGCTTGAGTTCGATGAGGCGCATAGATATCGAATCGATAGGATCACAGATGTTCGTCGGGCTGCCTGCCAGAGCGTGGGCGGTGTGGGAGACCGTTATACCTGCCGCATCCGAGGACAGGAGCGCTATCTCTGGTTTGAAAAGGCCCCGCCATGTTCGGCACCCGTCCGGAATCCGCGCCGGAGCCGAAAGAGCAAAAATAACTCTCTCTCTATTTCGATCGCCTTTACAGTTGATGAGATCGATGTCTGGCATGCCGGTTCTTCTGGGCACACTCTCAGCTTATCTGGCTTCACATCACTTTGTGCCTTGTGTCTTGGGAAACTGTTTGCATAGGCATCAACCATTATCGCCGATAGCACTTGTGATGCACTTCATAAGGCTGTTTTCCGTATTGGATGGCATTGTATAACTGAACATTCCGCAGTAGAGTTTCCCATCAAAAATATCGCACGAAATAATCTCCCCATTAGAACAATATATAGAAAGTAAGTACAATACCCCGTGATCCTGTACAATGGCGGAGGAATGAAAGAATCTTCTTGGTTGATTGTAAAATCAAGTTGGACACTTGAGTAAAAAATCCATAGTGATTTT
>CAMEER010000053.1 GCA_945915065.1 uncultured Clostridia bacterium
TTGCCCTCCACGGGGATGATGCGCACGGCGGTGGTCTTGCTGTTGACCATGCCCACCGCCGCCTCGTCGGCGATAATGGCGGAGATGGTCTCAGCGGTGGTATCGCCGGGCACGGCGATCATGTCCAGCCCCACGGAGCACACACAGGTCATGGCTTCCAGCTTGTCGATGGTCAGCGTGCCGCACTGGGCTGCGGCGATCATGCCCTCATCCTCTGACACGGGGATAAAGGCACCGGACAGGCCGCCCACATGGCCGGAGGCCATGATGCCGCCTTTCTTCACCGCATCGTTCAGCAGCGCCAGCGCCGCCGTGGTGCCGTGGGTGCCGCACACGGCAAGACCCATCTCCTCCAGAATACGGGCCACGCTGTCGCCGATGGCCGGGGTGGGGGCCAGTGACAGATCCACAATGCCGAAAGGCGTGTCCAGACGGCGGGAGGCTTCGGCGGCCACCGTCTGCCCCATGCGGGTAATCTGGAAAGCGGTCTTTTTGATGGTCTCCGCCACCACGTCAAAGGGCGCGCCTTTACACTTCTGCAGGGCGTGATACACCACGCCGGGGCCGGATACGCCCACGTTGATGACACTGTCGGCCTCGCCCACGCCGTGGAACGCGCCGGCCATGAAGGGATTATCCTCCACGGCGTTGCAGAACACCACCAGCTTGGCGCAGCCGAGACCATCGGCGTCACGGGTCAGGTGGGCCGTTTCCTTGATGATACGGCCCATCCGGGCCACGGCGTCCATATTGATGCCGGCCTTTGTGCTGCCCACATTGACGCTGGAGCACACCAGATCAGTCTGTGCCAGTGCCTGGGGAATGGAGCGCAGCAGCAGCTCGTCTCCCTTATGGAAGCCCTTCTGCACCAGTGCGGAATAGCCGCCGATGAAGTCCACACCGCAGGTCTTGCCGGCACGGTCAAGGGTCAGGGCAAAGGGAACATAGTCCTCTGTGTCGCAGCTGCCCGCCACCAGCGCCACAGGCGTGACGGAGATGCGCTTGTTGACGATGGGGATGCCGAACTCACTTTCAATGTCCCGGCCGGTCTGCACCAGTTTTTCCGCCCGGCGGCAAATTTTGTCGTAGATTTTCTCGCAGCAGCGCTTGGGATCCTCACTGACGCAGTCCAGCAGGGAGATGCCCATAGTGATGGTACGGATGTCCAGATGCTGCTTGTCGATCATGTCAATGGTGTCGAAGATGTTTTGCAGATTCAGCATGATATTACCCTCTTACAGCTTGTGCATGGCGTCGAAGATATCCTCCCGCTGGATGCGGATGGACAGGCCACGGCTCTCGCCGTAGCCCTTCAGCATGGCGCGTAGTTCATCAAAGGGCGCTTTGCAGGCGGCCAGATCCACCACCATCATCATGGTGAAATAGCCCTCCATAATGGTCTGGCTGATGTCCAGCACGTTGATCTGGCGATCGGCCAGCGTGTTGCACACACCGGCGATGATGCCCACCTGATCCTTACCTACCACAGTTACGATCGCTTTCATATGTCTGTCACTCCTTCTTATGTCATTCAAATCGGCAGGGCCTTTTACTCCAATTCATCCAGCGTCAGCTTGAAGGACGGCAGGAAATGCTCCATGTAATAGTCCACCTCCGGCAGCTCCATGTCCTCCAACGCGTAACGGGTCTGCTCCGCCGCCTGACGAAACTCGGTGTTGCCGGCCTTCAGCTCCTCCAGACACTTGATGTGAGCGCTGAGCTTGTCAGCGGCCTTCACCAACTGCTGGATTTCAGAAGCTGCGGGAGAGAGGGCCGCACTGTAAGTGGGCCGCAGCTCGTCGGGCAGCATCCCCAGCAGCTTATCCACCGCCACCTGCTCCACCTGGCGGTACGCCTCCCGGATGGCGGGGTTGTAGTACTTGATGGGAGTAGGCATGTCGCCGGTGAGGATCTCCCCGGCGTCATGGTAAAGCGCCGCCACCGCCACCTGTCCCTCATCTACGCAGCCGTCAAAGAACTGGTTGCGGATCACCGCCAGCGCGTGAGCCAGCACCGCCGTCATATGGCTGTGCTCCTGAATGTTTTCCGTGTAGCTGTTGCGCATCAGCGCCCAGCGGTTGATGAACCGCATCCGGCTGATATAGGCAAAAAAGTGATTGTGGTTCTCTTTCATCGGATCTCTCCCCATAATGTCTCGCCATCGCATGCGGTGATCGTCACCTCCCGAACCTGATTGTGAAGTCCATGCCCCTTGACTGCCACCTCCATGTAGTTGGGGGCGTGGCCGGCGTAATGGCCGTCCTTTTTCTGTTCAAACAGCACTGGATAAGTTTTCCCGATGCAGCCTGCCAGATACGCCTGATGCATCCGGTGCGCCACCTGCGCCGCCCGGGCCGCCCGCTCCTCCTTCACGGCCGCCGTCAGCTGGGGCATCGCCGCCGCCTTGGTGCCGGGTCGGATGGAGTAGGGAAAGATATGCATGGCGGCAAAGCCGCATTTCTCGATAAACGCCAGTGTTTGGGCAAACTCCTCCTCCGTCTCGCCGGGAAACCCTGTGATCAGGTCAGTGGTGACGGCCACATGGTCGAAATACTGCCGCAGCAGTTCCACTGACCCATAGAACCGGGCGGTATCATATTTCCGGTTCATGCGCCGGAGGGTATCGTCGCAGCCGGACTGCAGCGACAGGTGGAAGTGAGGGCACAGGTTGGGAAGCTTTGCGGCCCGGCGGCAGAAATCTTCGGTGATGGTGCGGGGCTCCAAGCTGCCCAGCCGCAGGCGCATATCGCCCGCCGCGGCGCTGACGGCCTCCAGAAGATCGATGAGTCCGGTGCCGTCCTTCAGATCGTGTCCCCAGCTGGAGATCTCGATACCGGTCAGCACCAGTTCCCGATAGCCTTCTCTCCGCAGTTGCTCCGTCTGTGCCACGGCGGTGGCCAGCGGCAGCGACCGCACCGGCCCGCGGGCATAGGGGATGATGCAATAGGTGCAGAAATTGACGCAGCCGTCCTCGATTTTCAGCATGGCCCGGGTGCGCTCCGCCATGCCGCCGGCAGGCAGCACCTCAAAACGGCGGCGGCGAAGGGCGTCGTCCAGCAGCGTCAACGGTTCTTTTTCATGGGCGGCCTGCTCCAGCAAATCCAGAAACGCCATCCGGTCGCCGGTACCGGCGATCAGATCCAGCGACAGGCCCGCCGCCTCGTCGGGGTGGGTCTGCACATAGCAGCCGCAGGCGGCTACCACGGCGTTTTCATTCAGCTTGCGGCACCGGCGGATCATCTGGCGGGATTTTTTGTCGCTGACGGCGGTGACAGAGCAGGTGTTGACGATATAGGCGTCCGCCGCCGCGTCGAAGGGAACCAGTGTGTGTCCCCGGCGGACAAGCTCCTGCTCCATGGCCTGCGTTTCATATTGATTTACCTTGCAGCCAAGGGTGTAAATCGCAACGCGCATCTTGCACTTTCCTCGTAGATACAGTATAATTAAAAATTACGGACCACAGCGCCGTAAAAAGCGCTTCAAAATAATACCTCATTATACTTGATTCTGCCCGGTATGACAAGACCTGTCGGCCGAAAAATAGAGAGGAAACGCTATGATTTATCTGGATCACGCCGCCACCACGCCCATTCCGCAGCCGGTGGCCGATGAAATGTACCGTGTGCTGACGCAGCAGTTCGGCAATCCCTCCTCCCAGTACCCTATGGGGCAGGAGGCCAAGAAGCTGGTGGAGGGCTGCCGTGCCGTTATCGCCAAGGCAGTGGGCTGCCAGCCGAAGGAGCTGCACTTTACCTCCTGCGGTACGGAAAGCGACAACTGGGCCATTCAGGCCGCCCTGTGGCAGAACCGCCATGTGGGCCGCCACATCATCACCACCAGTGTGGAGCACAGCGCCGTACTGGAGACCTGCCGCGCACTGGAGCAGCAGGGGTATGAGGTGACATACCTCAGACCCGACAAGACCGGCCATATTACGGTGCAGCAGGTGGGGGAGGCGCTCCGGGACGACACGGCGGTGGTCAGCGTGATGCTGGTAAACAACGAGACCGGCTGCGTGTTCCCTGTGGCGGAGATCGCGCGGCTGCTGAAGGAACGCCGCAGCCGCGCCCTGCTGCATACCGATGCGGTGCAGGGGTTCATGAAGGTGCCCTGTGACCCCAAAGTGCTGGGGGTGGATATGATGAGCCTTTCCGCCCATAAGATCGGCGGCCCCAAGGGCATCGGCGCGCTGTATGTGGGGCCTGCCGTCCGCAATATCCGTCCGCTGCTCCACGGCGGCGGTCAGGAGGAGGGCACCCGTTCCGGCACCGAGGCCACCGCCCAGATCGCGGGCTTTGCCAAGGCAGTGCGGCTGCGGGGCGAGGGACTGGAGGAAAAGCTGGCGCATATGGCCCAGATCAAAGCCTACTGCCGGGAGAAGCTGCTGTCCATCGACGGTCTTGTGACCGTGGGACAGGGGGAAGCGCCCCATATCCTGATGGTATCGCTGGTGGGATATCCCAGCGCCAACGTCGTGACCGATCTGGGAGAACAGGGCATCTGCCTGTCGGCGGGCAGCGCCTGTCACCGGGGCAAGCTGAGCCATGTGGTAACGGCGCTGGGTCTTGACAAGCGTACCGCCGGCGGCGTGCTGCGCATCAGCTTTGGCCCGGAGACCACCTTTGCCGACATTGATGCGCTGTATGAAGCGCTGCTGCGGCACAAAAACACACGTTTTTCCATGCTATGAGGTAAGATATGTTTCAAGAACTGAAACGCCCCCGCGCTTTTTACGCCAGGCTCTTTCGTCTGACAGGGCCTATTGCGCTGCAAAATCTCATTACCTTTTCCTTGGGGCTTATTGACACCTTTATGGTCAGCCGGCTGGGCAACAGCGCCATGGCGGCGGTGACAACCGCCAACGTGCCGGTGTTTCTGCTGATCTCTCTGGTCTTCGGCATCCAGAGCGGCCTTGGGATTCTGGCCAGCCAGTACTGGGGCAAAGGGGACACAGAGAGCATCAGCCGTGCCATCGGCGTGGCCTCCTTTATCGGCACGGGGCTTTCGCTGCTGCTGGCGGCGGCGCTGTGGCTGTGGCCGGTGGCAATCATGGATCTGCTCAGCAATGAGCATGAGCTGTCGGTGCTGGGAGCGCCGTATTTGCAGATCATCGGCTTTTCCTATGTGTTCAATATGCTTTCCTCCATCTATGTCAGTGTCCAGCGCAGCGTGGAGAATCCCAATTTCGGCATGAAGCTGTTCGGATTTTCCACGGTGCTGAACACGGGACTGAACTATCTGCTGATCTACGGCAAGCTGGGCTTCCCCATGCTGGGGATCCGGGGCGCGGCCATCGCCACGCTGTGTGCCCGTATCGCGGAGTTTGCCATTTGTCTGGTCTATGCCCTGCGCAGCAAAAAACTGCCGTTGTGCATAAAGGCCTTCTGCCACCCCGGCTGGGAGATGGTCCGCCGGTTTATCAGGTATTCCTGGCCGGTACTCCTTAACGAGGTGGCCTGGGGGCTTGGCAACAGTATGCTGACGGTGGTTCTGGGTTACACCGTTATTTCGGTGGATTTCCTGGCGGCCTATGCCGTTACCGGTAATCTGGGCAGGCTGTTCCTTGTGGTCTGCTTCGGACTGGGCGCCGCCACCGCCGTCATGGTGGGCAAGGCCATCGGTGAGGGGCAGAGCCGGGAGGAGGTCATGTCCCTGAGCCATTGTCTGCTGCAGTTCACGGTGGTGCTGGGCTTCGCCATCGCAGCGCTGGCACTGGTGCTGGTACCGCTGGTGTTCCAGCCCTATATCTTCCCGCTGTTCAAGCTGTATGGCCAGCCTGCCGCCATTGCCACGGCGCTGGCAGTCACGTCCTTTGCCTCTATCCCGCTTCACGCCTACTCCATCTCCGCCGTTACCGGCGTGCTGCGTTCCGGCGGCGACGTGGGCTGGGCGGCGGCGCTGGACCTGCTGCCCCAGTGGCTGTTTGCCCTGCCGCTGACGGCACTGTTCGCACTGGTGCTGGGTGACGGCAGCAACTATTGGTGGGTAGCCGCGGCCATTCAGGGGGAGAGTATCCTGAAAGTGCCCCTGTGTATGCTGCGGTGCCGCAAACCGGTGTGGATCCATGACGTGACGATACCGGAGGGAGAGGAGCCATGAGCTTGTTCCGCTGTCCTGCCTGTGGCCGGCCGCTTGTGAGAGGGGAACGGACATACCGCTGCCCCGGCGGTCATTGCTATGATATCGCCAAAGAGGGCTATACCTATCTGCTGCCGGTAAACCAGCGGCATTCCAAAGCGCCCGGCGACGACAAAGCCATGACGACCGCCCGCGGCGCTTTCCTTTCCAAAGGATATTACGATTTTTTGCGGCAGGCCCTGTGCGCCCTGGCTGTGACTTATACCACCGCCGCACCGTCTGTGCTTGACGTGGGCTGCGGAGAGGGATACTATACCGCCGCCATCTGTGAGGCACTGACCGCTGCCGGAAAAACGCCCCAAACGGCGGGTATCGACATCTCCAAGGATATGGTGCGGCGGGCCGCCAAACGGGCCAAGCAGGCGGAGCTGGCGGTGGCCAGTGCTTACCGCCTGCCGGTGGCGGACGAGAGCATTGATCTGCTGCTGGACTGCTTTTCCCCGCTGGCCATTGACGAGTTCCGGCGGGTGCTGAAGCCCGGCGGACACTTTCTCTACGTGGTGCCGGCGGAGGAGCATCTGTGGGAGATGAAGCAGGTGCTGTATGACCGGCCTTACCGCAACGAAGCGAAGGAGACTCCCTATGAGGGGTTCCGCTATGTGACCATCCGGCATGAGAAAAACCGCATCACCCTGCCCTGTCAGGAGGATATCCAGACGCTGTTCGGCATGACACCCTACTGCTGGAAAACGCCCCGTGCAGGCAAGGAGCGGCTGGCGGCACTGGACACGCTGACCACCACCGCCGCCTTCGATATTCACATCTTTGAACGGACATAGGAGACCGCCCCATGAAATGCTGTGTACTGTTTGCGTCCCCCAGAGGGGAGCAGAGCAACACCCGCGCCCTGATGACGGAGTTTCTGGATGTCTGGCATGCCGCGGGCCACACCTCTGTGGTGTATTCCCTGTATGACCTGACCATCCGGCCCTGCCTGGCCTGCCGTGGCTGCCAACAGGACTGGAGCGCCCCCAACTGCGTGATCGACGATGATATGACAGGTATTTTTGCCGATATTCTCTCCTGTGACCTTTTGCTGCTGGCCAGCCCCATCTATAACTGGTATTGCACCGCTCCATTGAAAGCGGCCATGGATCGCTGCATCTACGCATTGTGCAAGTACTACGGCGAGAACCGCGGCCCCTCCCTGTGGGAAGGCAAGGCGGTGGCTGCCATTACCACCTGCGGCTATCAGGTGGAGAAGGGTGTAGACGTATGGCAGGAGGGGCTGCGCCGCACCTGCAAGCACGCCCGCCTTCGCTGGCTGGGTCTGTACGGAGAGCGGCACAGGAGCTACCGTGAACCCTTCATGGATGCGGAAAAGGCGCAGCGTGCCCGGGATTTTGCGCGGCAGATCATAGCGCAGTTGGCGGCGGGAGAGTGAAATGGAGACTATGACCGGAAGAAGGAGACACAGAAGGAGCCGCCTGCCGCTGATGGCGGCTATCGTGCTGGCGGCGGGGATCGTGGTGGCGCTGGCGGTGCTGGTGTTCCGCTCACTGCTGCCTGCGGCGCAGCGGCAGGAGCCGAATCCCCACGAGGGGCAGATCTACGTCAACGATGGGGCCAATATGGTGTGGCTGACGCCCCACGAGAACTTTGCCGTCAGCCCTTTGCGGCGCTGGCAGTTCGTTACGCTGGAGGGACATCCCTACTATCAGGGCGGCGACTTCACCACCCGGCGGGGCATCGACCTGTCGGTGTTCCAGGGGGATGTGGATTGGCAAAAGGCGGCACAGGACGGCGTGGAGTTTGCCATTCTGCGCCTTGGCTACCGGGGCTACGGTAAGGGCGTGCTGCAGCCGGACGAGATGTTTGACGCCCATCTGGAGGGCGCGCATAATGCCGGGATCGATGCCGGTGTGTATTTCTTCTCACAGGCGCTGACGGCGGAGGAGGGCAGAGAGGAGGCCCGGTATGTGCTGGAGCGGCTGGACGGCCGTGCGCTGGAGATGCCGGTTTACTTTGACTGGGAGCCGATCGCTGCCGAAGATTCCCGCACAAACGGCTATGACTACGCTTACCTGACCGACAGTGCCGTTGCCTTCTGCCAGACCATAGAGGAGGCGGGCTATCAGGCCGGCGTGTATATCAACCGCCAGCAGGGATATTATCACTACGACCTGAGCCGTCTGGCGGACTACTCCCTGTGGGTGGCGGACTACAACTACTATCCGGATTTTTACTACCGCTTCGATATGTGGCAGTATACCGCCAACGGGCAACTGGACGGTATTGATATACAGGTGGACATGAACCTGCTGTTTGTGCCGAAGGAAAGCTGAAACATCCCTGCGCACTTGCGGGCGGTGTTCGTAAGACAGTTAACAGCCACAATAGTTTGCACTGCTGTGGCTGTTCTTGTATTCTGTTCCGTTATGTGATAATATGGAGTCAAACAAATCGATAAATGGGAATTTGTAGAGGTGATTAAAATGAAATGTCCGTATTGTGGTGAAGAAATGCAACTCGGTTGTATTCAATGCAGAGATGGTGTCTATTGGAGCGAAAAAGAACGAGTTATTGCGGCCCTCAACATTGGTGGGGGCAAGTCAATCAAACTCAATGAAAAGTCAATCGGTGGACCTTTTGGTGGAGCGTCTGCGGAGGCTTGGCTCTGCGAGAAGTGCAAGAAAATTGTCATTGAGTATTAAATTTCAGTTTGT
>CAMEER010000054.1 GCA_945915065.1 uncultured Clostridia bacterium
ACATGGCCGCCGGCCCCGCCAGCTATGGCATGACCGACACCATGGGCCGTATGCACTCCGACGCCCAGTTCGCCGGCTCCAGCTCCGTCCCGGCTCACGTCGAGATGATGGGCTTCCTGGGCATGGGCAATAACCCCATGGTGGGCGCCACCGTCGCCGTAGCCGTGGCGGTAGAAGAAGCTGTCAAGTAAGCGATCCCTATGTGAGCGAAAACCCTCCGCACGATCGTGCGGAGGGTTTTTTCAGCGTCATGGCCGTCACGATGGAACGATGAGCGCACCACCTGAGTACGCGGTGTTAGAAAGGAAATGATTCCCGAAGTCCATCACAGGATCAGCAGCAGGCCGATGGCGATCAGCAGCTCCTCGTCCGCCTTTTGCCGGAACAGGAAAAACAGCAGAAACAGCAGCAGCAGATCGCCGGTATCCAGATCCTCCAGATGCAGCGCCTCCAATATTCCCTTGCCAAAGGCGATCTCCGGTGGACGGCCCGGCTTGTGAGGGGGCGGCGGCTGCTGTCTGGGTTGCTGGGAATTCTGGGAATGTTGAGATTGCTGGGGTGGGGGAGGGGGTGCCTGCCCCGCGCCACTTCGGGGCGGCGGGAGGGGACTGTCATCCACAGAGGCTCTGGTATAAGTACCGCGTTCCTCGTGACCATAGCGATTATACAATGTCCAATCCTCCCTCCGTCAAAAATCGTTTTCCGATGCAGATCAGATGCGCCAGCTTTGCCGCCCGCTCTACCTTGGGCTGTTTTTCCTCCTTCAGAAAGGGCCGCAGGGCAAACAGCAGCTGCGTGGTCTGACTGTTGGATTGCCGCAGCTCCTGCAGCAGCGGCAGGAACCGAGCCAGCAGCATGGGATCAAAACCACTGTCCTGCGGCGGCGGCACGGGATTTTGCGGCGGTGGAGGCGGCGTGTTGGGTTGCGCAGTGCCGCCGGAGAGCTGCTGGGCCATCTGGATGATGCGCTGCATCGCCGCCGGGTCGTTCAGCATTGCGTTGAGCTTGCTCTCCATGTCCTCCATACTGCCGCCTCCTTTCCCTTACTGCTGCAGCTGTTGGCTCAGCCGCTGCAGCAGCTCCCGTCCCTCGCTGCTGGAAAGAACGGTTTTCAAAAGCCCCGCCATTTCGGCAGCGCTGCCGCCCTCGCCCTGCGCCATCACCTTTTGCAGCTGCGCGCCGTTTTGCTGTTGTATCAGCGTCAACAGTGCCTGACCGTCCGGTGACTGTGCCATGCGCTGCACGGCATCCGGATCAGAATGTAGTTGTGCTGCCACTTGTTTCAAGTCCATACGCCCACCTCCATACCGCAATATATGTCATGGGCGCGAAAAAAGTGCCAGTCCCGCAGGACCGGCACCGGGATATCTCATGATTTCAGCTTACACGACCGTTTCCTTTCCGTGGTCGCACAAGTCCCGCAGGGGACATTCCCCGCACTTCGGCCCCCTGGCCATGCACAGTGCCCGGCCGTGGAGTACCATCCGGTGACAGAAATCACTGGATTCCTCGGGAGGGATGACCTTACGCAGCTGCTGCTCCACCTTCAGGGGATCCTTGCTGCCGTCGGTGATGCCCAGCCGTCCGGTGATGCGGATGCAGTGGGTGTCGCAGACGTAGCCCTCCTTGCCGTAGACGTCGCCCAGGATCAGATTGGCGGTTTTGCGTCCCACGCCGGGCAGCCGCAGCAGGTCCTCCATGGTATCGGGCACCTTGCCGCCGAAGTCCGACAGCAGCATTTGGGCGCTGCCCACAATATCCCTGGCCTTTGCCCGCCAGAAACCGCAGGAGTGGACATATTCGCCCACCTCCTCCGGGGTAGCCCGGGCGAAAGCCTCCAACGAGGGGAAACGCTCAAACAGCGCCGGCGTCACCAGATTGACCCGCGCGTCGGTACACTGGGCTGCCAGCCGGACCGAGAACAGCAGCTCATAATCCTTGCGGTAATCCAGAGAACAGACGGCGTCCGGATACAGCTTTTTCAGTTCCTCAATGATGGCGCTGATCTGTGCTTCGGTTTTCATGGACATCACCTCGGTTCCATTGTATCAGACCTTGCGCAAAAAAGCAAATGGTGCTATAATCCGATTGTCGAAAAAACTTCAGGAGGTGAGCGCCATGCGGCCACTGGCCGACGAGATACGACCCCAGACGCTGGATGAGGTGGCGGGGCAAAAGCATCTGTTGGGCGAGGGAGCGCTTCTGCGCCGCCTGATTGAGAACGGAGCGGAGGCCAATCTGATCTTTTATGGCCCGTCCGGTACCGGCAAGACCACTATTGCCAATATCATTGCCAAGCGTACTCAAAAGGCGCTGTACCACCTGAATGCCACCACCGCCAGCCTGCAGGATATCAAAGCCATCATCGCCGATGTGGATACCATGATGGCCCCCAACGGCATTTTGCTGTATCTGGATGAGATCCAGTATTTCAACAAAAAGCAGCAGCAGAGCCTGCTGGAGTTTCTGGAAAACGGCAAGATCACCATGATTGCCAGCACCACGGAGAACCCGTATTTCTATATCTATAACGCGCTGCTGTCCCGCAGCACGGTGTTTGAGTTCAAGCCTCTGACAGCGGAGGAGACCCGCCCGGCTGTGGAGCGCGCCCTGCGCATTGAGCAGCAGCGCAGCGACTTGCCCTTCCGGTGGGAGGATACGGTGCCGGACACCGTGGCTTCCGCCTGCGGCGGAGATGTACGCAAGGCGGTGACGGCGGTGGAGCTGCTGTATCAGTCAGCCAAGCCGAAAGACGGCGTATTGTATGTCACAAGTCAGGACGCCCTGCAGCTGGCCCAACGCAGTGCCATGCGGTACGACCGGGACGGCGACGAGCACTACGACCTGCTGTCGGCGCTGCAAAAGTCCATTCGCGGCTCCGACCCTGACGCGGCGGTCTACTATCTGGGCCGCCTGTTGGTGGCAGGCGATCTGCTGTCTCCCTGCCGCCGCCTGCTGGTCATTGCCAGTGAGGATATCGGCCTTGCTTATCCGCAGGCTATCGTGGTGACGAAAGCCTGCGTGGATGCGGCGGTGCAGTTGGGCCTGCCGGAGGCGCGGCTCCCCCTGGCAGAGGCGGCCATCCTGCTGGCCACTGCGCCGAAATCCAACGCCAGCCACAACGCCATCATTGCCGCCATGGAGGATATCCAGCACGGCGCCATGGGCAATATCCCCAGGCATCTGCAAAATGTCCACGCCGACAGCGCCGGCGCGGAGAAGCCACAGGCTTACCGCTATCCCCACAATTACCCCCATCACTATGTTGAGCAGCGGTATTTGCCGGAGGAACTGGGTGAGAAGCACTATTACGAGTACGGCGACAACAAAACGGAGCAGGCCGCCAAGCGCTATTGGGACGAGATCAGGAAAGGATGAGCCATGGATCTGCAACTGCATGATATGCTGGAATTAAAGAAGGATCATCCCTGCGGCAGCCGCTGCTGGGAGGTGCTGCGGGTCGGCATGGATATCAAAATGAAGTGTCAGGGCTGCGGGCATGAGGTGATGCAGCCGCGCCGCAAGGTGGAAAAAATGATCCGACGAGTGATACCAAAGGAGGAACAGTAAATGCGTAAGAAGACCCAGATCATTGTGGGTGTCGTTGCCTGTCTGATGGCGGTGCTGATGCTGGCAGGATTGATTTTACCCTATATCGGTCTGTGAGGTGGCGTATGAAGCACTATATTCTGGCAAAATGGAACGAAAAAGTGACCGCTAAAGCCGCGTTATTACCCCCAATCACGGCGTTATTCAGTACCGCCGACACCATCTCCGGCGTTCACGGGGCGCAGGTGTATCCCTGTTGTGTTGACCGGGAAAACCGGTATGACGTGATGATCGTGCTGGATATGGACAAGGACGCGCTGAGCGCCTGGGACGCTTCACCGCTGCACCATCAGTGGAAGGATGAGTACGGTGCGCTGCTGGAGAAAAAGGCCATCTTTGACCACGAATAACAGATGCAGGCAAGCCCTGCGGGAGAAATCCCGCAGGGCGCTTTTTTATGACAGGATATCCCCGTTGGGCCGTCCTATAATAGACAGCGGGGTGATGCCGGTGACAGTGGTATATGTGGATCGTGTGTTTCTGCTGAATCTGGCGGTGGACTATCTGCTGCTGATGACCACGGCCACGCTGGCAGGCACACCGCTGCGGCGTCTGCGGTTTGGGCTCTGCGCGGCGTTTGGCGGAGGATACGCGGTCTGTGTGTTTCTCCTGCCGCTGCTGGCCCATCCGTTGTGCAGGGTCGGTGTGGGAACAGCTATGGCGCTGTGGGCCTTTTGGCGGGAAGTGCGTCCTTGGCGGATGACGGCGCTTTTTTGGCTGTTGTCAGGCGGCCTTGCAGGGCTGCTGCTGGCACTGGGGCTGTTGGCAGGCTCGCCGCTGGGCGTCCTGCAGCGGGTCTATTATGCCGACATCAGTTGGCCGGTGTTGCTGGGAGCGGCAGCCGGATTCTATGGTCTGCTGCACCTGCTGTTTCGACAGAGCGCACGCCATGAAGGAGGAGAATTGATGGATATTGATGTGGTGATAGACGGCAAACAGTGCCGCCTGCGGGCGCTGCGTGACAACGGCAACACGCTGCGGGATCCGGTGCGCGGCCAGCCGGTGCTGGTGGCGGAAACGGCGGCGCTGCAAACCTTGTGGTCCCCGGAAGCGGCGGATATATTGAGCACTGCCGCTCCGCCGGAGGAAAAGATGGCCCGGCTTCACGCAGCGGGTGTGACCACACCTTTCGTGCTGTTGCCCTTCCGGGCGGTGGGTACGGCGGACGGCCTGCTGCTGGCATGCCGCAGCGACTATATTCGGATCGGGCGGCGGACAGTAGCCCATACATTGGTGGCGCTGACCGAAACGGCGGTTGGCGCAGGCGGATATCAGGCCCTCTGGGGCGGACAGGGAAAGGAAGGCAGACATGACGTTGTGGCGGCGCATTGTACAGTGGATCCAACGGCTGGTCAGGCCGGATAGCGTATATTACATAGGAGGCAGCGATACCCTGCCGCCGCCCCTGCCCAGGGAGGAGGAAGCGGCGCTGCTGGAGCGGCTGCCGGAGGAAAAGGCCCGTCAGGTGCTGATCGAACGGAACCTGAGGTTGGTGGTCTATATTGCCAAGCGCTTCGACAATACCGGTATCAACATTGAGGATCTGATCTCCATTGGTACCATCGGTCTGATCAAAGCGGTGAATACCTTCCGGACAGACAAGAACATCAAGCTGGCAACCTATGCCTCCCGGTGCATTGAGAACGAGATATTGATGTACCTGCGCAAGAACAGCAATACGCGCACAGAGGTCAGCTTTGACGAGCCGCTGAACACCGATTGGGACGGCAAAGAGTTGCTGCTCAGTGACGTAATGGGCACAGAGGAGGACGTGGTGATGCGCCCTCTGGAAGCGGATGTGGACCGCCAACTGCTGCACAGCGCTGTGGCAAAGCTGTCGCCGCGGGAGCAGGATATCATCTCTCTGCGATTTGGGCTTGGCGGACAGAAGGAACTGACCCAGAAAGAGGTAGCCGACCATCTGGGGATCTCCCAATCCTACATTTCCCGGCTGGAGAAACGCATTATCATGCGGCTGCGGCGTGAAATCGTGAAAATGACATAGAGATGTGCCCGCAAGACGGCTGTCTTACGGGCACATTTATTATTGTGAAAGCATTATTGCAAAAACAGACTGGCGGGGCGGTTGATGACCATCATGTTGTAGTAACGCAGCAGGTGATAGTCATCCTTATCCAGCTTGATGCTGGCCAACAGCCGCTCACTTTCCTCCAGCGGCTCATTGGAGATCAGCGCCTTCAGGGCAATGGGGGCAAAGAAGGGCGTGCTGCCGATGCCGGACAACAGGCCGATGGCCGGCGTGCGGTTCTGCATGGGGTTCAGCATACAGATGTACATTTTCTCCGCCTCATTGATCTGGTTATTCAGCACCATATGGGTAATGGTATCATAGGACTTCATCTCACCGGTAAACAGGTGCTGGCACCGGTCCGGGTCGTCAAAGGAGGCTACACCGAGATATAGCGTTACTTCCACCGCTGTCCCGTTGGGAGCGGGAGAGAACCGCAGCAACGAGCGCACCATTTGACGAACGCGTCCATCATAGTAGTACATATAGGCCAGCGACTGGTTAAAGTATGCGTTTTTGTGCAGCGCCGGTTCATTGCGGAAAGTAGGCGGCTGGTAATCCACAAAGTACTTCAGGTCGATATCCAGCGCCTGGGAGATCTCATAGAGCGTTTCAATGTCAATGGTAATGGCGCCGTTTTCGTATTTGGACAGCGTTGCCTTACTCTTGTTGATCATGGCGGAGAACTGTTCAATGGTATACCCGCGGCTCTTACGGTATTTTTTAATACGATGACCTACAAAATTGGAAAATGCCCCCATAATTAACGACCTCCCTTCGATGGCGCTTTTATCATACCAAACATTCCGTTATCCGTCAATAAAAAGTTTCAATTTATGAAACTGGATTTTGATTCTTTTTCTGTATGATAAACGAAAGGAAAAAAGCGTCCGGCGCTCGTTTGAGCGCCGGACGCAAACATCAATGTTCCTGCTATCGATCAGGTAGGCAAGTCTGCTTATTTGCAGGCATCCATACCGGCCTGCAGAGCCTTCTTGTTGCCCTCCAGGAAACGGGCCTTCTTCTCACCCAGCTCGATGCGGATGGCTTCCATCATGCTGTCGAGAGAGGTGACATTGGCCTTAGCCATGACAGCGCCCAGGATCGCCACATTGGCGCCCTTGGGGTTGCCGACCTGCTCGGCAATACCGTTAGCGTCGCAGTAGACGACAGTGATGTCGTCACGGACGGCCTTGCGGTCGATGATGCTGCTGTTGATGACCAGCACACCGCCGGGCTTTACGTGCTCTTCGAACTTATCCAGAGAAGGACGGTTCATAGCGACGATCACATCGGCCTTGTCCACCAGAGGAGAAGCAACGGGCTCATCGGAAACGATGACGGAGCAGTTGGCCGTGCCGCCGCGCATCTCAGGACCATAGGAAGGCAGCCAGGAGACGTGCTTGCCATCCAGCATGCAGGACATCGCCATGAACTTACCGATCAGGAGCATACCCTGACCGCCGAAACCGGCAAAAATGAAAGTTTTTTCCATGTTATTCGGCCCCCTTGTCTCTATAAACACCCAGAGGATAGTAAGGGATCATGTTTTCTTCCAGCCACTTCAAAGACTCCACAGGAGACATACCCCAGTTGGTGGGGCAGGTGGACAGCACTTCGACCATGCAGAAGCCCTTGCCTTCCATCTGATACTTGAAAGCCTTGGCAATCGCTTTCTTTGCCTTATTGATATTGGCGGTGGTGTTGACGGCCACGCGCTCAATATAGTAGGAACTGGGAACAGCGGCCAGCATCTCGCTCATCTTGATGGGCAGACCGCTCCACTCTTCGCTGCGGCCGGCGGGACAGGTAGTAGCCTTCTGGCCGATCAGGGTGGTGGGAGCCATCTGGCCGCCGGTCATACCGTATATGGCATTGTTGACGAAGATGGTGCAGATCTTCTCACCGCGGTGGGCGGCGTGAACGATCTCAGCGGTACCGATGGAGGCCAGGTCGCCATCGCCCTGATAGGTGAACACCAGACGATCCTTGGCGGCACGCTTGATACCGGTAGCGACTGCGGGAGCACGACCGTGAGCGGCCTCATACATATCGCAGTTGAAGTAATCATAGGCAAACACGGAGCAGCCCACAGGGGCGACGCCGATGACCTTGCCGTCCAGATTCATTTCGTCGATGACCTCGGCCACCAGACGGTGGATGATACCGTGGTTGCAGCCGGGGCAGTAATGGAACTGCTTGTCAGTCAGATACTTGGTCTTTTCAAACAGAACAGCCATCTTATTTACCCTCCTTCATGCTGAGAATCTTGGTGACGATCTCGGCGGTGGTGGGCATCTGGCTGCCGCAGTGACCGAAGAAATCGACTTCCTTGGTGCCGTTGATGGCCAACTTAACATCCTCCAGCATCTGGCCTTCGTTCAGCTCAACGTCCAAGACAGCCTTGACGGAGGGCTGTTCGACCACCTTGCGGATGGCGTCATAGGGGAAGGGCCACACGGTGATGGGACGGACCAGACCCACGTTGATGCCATGCGCCTTCAGCTCAGTGATGGCGCTCTTGGCGATACGGGCCACGGTGCCGAATGCGGTGATGATGTAATCAGCGTTCTCGCAGTTGAACTCTTCCCACATCTGCTCGTTGGCGACGACTTCCTTATACATAGCCTGCAGCTCATCATTGTGGATGGCCAGGCTCTCGGTATCGATGTAGATGGAGTTGATGATACCGCGCTTTGCGGGATCATCGCCGGGCTTCCAGCCGGTGCAGGCCCAGGGCTTCTTTTCGGGATCGACCTTGTAGTCCACCATCTCGGGCAGCTCCACGGGCTCCATCATCTGCGCGATGATACCATCGGCCAGGAACAGAACGGGAATACGATACTTCTCAGCCTTGTCATAGGCGATCATCATCAGGTCGATGGCTTCCTGTACGGAAGCGGGAGCGAAGGTCAGCAGGTGATAGTCACCGTTGCCGCCGCCCTTAACACCCTGGAAATAGTCGCCTTGGGAGGCCTGAATGTTGCCCAGACCGGGGCCGCCGCGCATCACGTTGATGATGACAGCGGGAACCATGGCGCCGGCGCAGTAGGAGATACCTTCCTGCTTCAGGGA
>CAMEER010000055.1 GCA_945915065.1 uncultured Clostridia bacterium
CCGGAGAGGCCAGCGCGCCCTTGCTGTCGCCGATCTCGATGCCGGTGGAGCGGCCCAGACCGAACTGGGTGGCGTAATCGTCGATGGTCTGGATGCCGGTCAGGCGGCCCACCTCATAAAAGAAGTAGTTGCACGAAACGGTGATGGCCTGGCTGACGTTGATCCGCCCATGGGTATAGCCCAGCGGCCACACCCAGCACCGGGGCTGGGGATACTCGTAGAAGGTATACACGCCCTTGTCCTGAATGACGGAGGAGGGGGTGATGATGCCGGATTCCAGCGCCGCCACGGCGGTGAGCAGCTTAAAGGTGGAGCCGGGGGCGTAGGTGCCGTCCACGGCACGGTTGAACATGGGCAGCCGCTCGTCGGACAGCAGCTTGTTGTAGTCCTGCCCGAAGGTGGAGGGATCGTAGGAGGGGTAGGAGGCCAGAGCCAGCACGCCGCCGGTGCCCACCTCCACCACGGCGGCGGCGCCGCCCCGCTGGTCGCTGTCCTTGTCGATCATGCTCTCAATGGTGGCGGCCAGCGCGTCCTCCGTGGCGGCCTGTAAATCCAGATCCAGCGTCAGCGCCACGGTACCGCCGGGGTTGGGCTCCTTGACATAGACCTCGCCGGTGATCTTCCCCTTGTCGTCGGTGGTCACCAGACGGGTGCCGTCCTCACCCCGCAGCCAGTCCTCAAAGGCCTTTTCCACGCCGCTTTCCCCCACCAGCGCGTCCATGGAATAGCCCTTTTCCCGGTATTCCGGCCAGTCCTCGGCGTAGATACGGGTGATGCGGCCCAGAATGTGGGCGGCATAGGCGGTCTCATAGGAGCGGATGGAATCCTGCCCCGTGGTCACGCCGGGGAAATCGCCGTCGATGATCCGGGAGATCAGCTCCGTGGACACGTCCTCGGCGAACACATAGCTGCTGCGGCCCGACAGCTCATAGCGGACGCCGGCGATGAGCCGGGCCTGGGCGTCGGTATAGGCGCTGTCGATGTGAAACAGCGTCCGCAGACCGGCCAGCAGTTGGGTGGGGGTGGACTGGCGCTCCAGTTGGTTCTCCTCCAGAAAAGAGGTGAAGGCTTCCTCGTTGCGGGAGGCCAGATACAGGTACGGCGCCGACTGGGAAATGGGCAGCGTGTCCACCCACACCGTATCCGTCTCCTGACACAGGCCGATCAGCCGCCAGATGGCGTCGTTGAGCTCGGCGTCCGTTTGGAAGGCCTTCTTGCTGAAGGTCAGGGTATAGGCCAGACGGTTGGACACCAGCACCTTGCCGTTGCGGTCGGTGAGGATGCCGCGGCTGGCCTCCACCGACTGCCATGTGGCGTTGGAGGCGATGGACTTGGCCCGGTTTTCGCTGCCGTGCAAAATCTGGGCGTCATACAGCGCCGCCAGAAACAGCAGCAGCATCAGTCCCAGAGCACCCGCCAGCGCATACAGGCGGCTGCGGGAGGGATGGGGATTCTTCATCATGGAAAGGGCGCTCCTTTCAAGGTACGATAGGGGAGGGGGTCAGCGTCCGGCGAAGCGCCGGTGCACCCGGGAAAAAACCAAATGGATCAGCACCGCCGCCGGCAGAGAGACCACCAGCTCCCGGGCGATGAGCCACAGGGCTGCCGTCAGGGGCGCGCCGTAGGAGTAGGAGACAGCCGCGGTGTTGAAAAGGCCCGTCAGCACCAGTGCCGCCGCCGAAACCGCCAGCGAGCACACCAGACCCGGCATAATGAGGTGCCGGGCGGCAAGACCCGCCACAAGGGCCGACAGCAGCAGCGTGACGGCGTAAAAGCAGGGGAACGCGCCGGTAAACAGCAGGTCGCAGACCAGTCCCAGCACAAGGCCGAAGATGGGACCCTCCCGCCTTCCCTCAAAGGAGGCGGCCACCGCCGAGAGCATCGGCAGCAGATAGGGATGCACGCCCCAGATGCGGATATGGGGCAGCACCAGCTGCTGCGCCAGCAGGAACAGCAGCGTCCACAGGCTGTAAAAGACCCATTTGATGGTCAGCATTCGTTGTGTCATAGCCGTTACTCCACCACGTCAAAGCCGGTGACCAGAAACACCTGAGTCAGGGACATGACGTTGGCCTTCGGCGTCACCACGGCGTACTGGGTCAGGCCGCCCACGTCGGTGCGCAGCTCCTTCACGGCGCCGATCACCAGTCCGGAGGGGTAGTATCCGCCCAGTCCGGAGGTGACGATCAGATCGCCGCTGATGAGGTTATCCGGATCCTCCAGATAGGTCAGGGACAGATAGCCCTGGCTCATCAGATCCAGACGGCCCTGGGCCACCGCCACCTGCTCCGTGCGGAACACGGTGGCGCCGATGGCGCTGGTGGTGTCCAGAATAGTGGCGACGGTACACCAGTTCATGCCGGCCTCCGTCACCACGCCCACCAGATTGCCGTACTGGTCAATGGCGCAGTTGCCGATGGCCACACCGGCGGAGGTGCCCTTGTTAAGGGTGATGGTGCTGGCCCAGTTGCTGACGGAGCGCTCCGCCACCCGTGCCGAGACCTTTTGCAGATCCCGGCGCTGGCTTTGCAGGTCCAGCAGGTTCCGCAGCCGCTGGTTCTCCTCAATGTCCTTCTGAGCGCCGCGCAGCTGCCGCTCCAGATCCGCCACCTGCTTGCGCAGCGCCTCGTTCTCCTGCTGCAGATCCTCCACGCTGTCAAAGCGGTCGGTGATATCGGAGACCCAGTCCGACACGGCGGAGCCTGCCGCCCGGAAGGGGGAGGCGATCACGCCGGCGGCGTTGCGCAGGAAGGGCGTGCCGGAGCTGACGGCGGAGATGATGCACAGCACCACCACGATGATGGCCACACCCGCCAGCAGCCATATACCGTATTTGGAAAAAAATCGTTTCATAGATGTCGTTATCCTTACCGCATCACAGCAGCGTGACGCCAAATTCCGCCAGCATCCGGCTCAGCAGCAGCACCGGCAGACCCATGACGTTGAAAAAGTCGCCGTCGATGCGCTCCACCAGCAGCGCCCCCAGACCCTGCACGCCGTAGGCACCGGCCTTATCCATAGGCTCGCCGCTGCGGATGTAGGCCTTCAGCTCCTCGGTGGAGGCGCTGCGAAACCACACCTGTGTGGACTGGGCCCGGGTCAGCATCCGCTGTCCCTGCCGCACCGTCACGCCGGTGCATACGGTGTGGTGCCGGCCCTGGAGGGCCGTCAGCATCCGCAGGGCGTCCGCCTCGTCCCGGGGCTTGCCCAGCCGCTCGCCGTCCAAAAACACCATGGTGTCGGCGGTGATGACGATGTCGTCCTCCTGTGCGCTGACGGCGCCGGACTTCTGCCGGGAGATGCGGCACACGGTCTCCTCGGGGCTTAAGCCCTCGGGGCAGACCTCCTCCATTTGGGGCACAGACACCACGAAATCACGGATGCCCATGCGGCCCAGCAATTCCTGCCGCCGGGGAGACCCGGAGGCCAATACGATCCTTGCCATAGCCGTCACCTTCCCGTGGAGCCGAAGCCGCCTGCGCCCCGCTCCGTCTCATCCAGCTCCGTCACGAACGATAGCTGAGGCTGCACCACCGGCAGTACCATCAGTTGGGCGATGCGGTCGCCGTCGCGGATGGTGTAGTCCGTGTCGGATTCGTTGAACAGCGCCACCCGCAGCTCGCCGCGATAGTCGCTGTCGATAACGCCCACGCCGTTGGCCATGGTGATGCCGTGTCTGGCGGCAAGGCCGCTGCGGGCGCAGATCAGCGCCACATAGTCGGCGCTGGGCAGGGCGATGGCCACGCCTGTGGGCAGCACCTGCCGCGCCCCGGCCTTCAGCACCACGTCGCCGTCAAGGCAGGCGCACAGATCCATGGCGGCGCTGCCGGCGGTGGCGAAATGGGGGGCGGGGATGGTGTCGCCGATCTTGGGCGACAGGGCTTTGATTTTCAAAATCATGGCGGTTTTCTCCTGATATATGAATACGATGGGTATAAATGAAATAAATTATTACAAATTGGAAAGTGAATTATTTCGCGGTTCCGACCGCAGAAGGAGAGGTTTCGCCTGCGGGCGACCTACTTTTGGCAACAGTGCCAAAAGTAGGCAAAAGCACCGGAAGAAACCAAAGGTTTCTTCACTTCCTTGCGCGCTATGCCCGGCGCAAATCTGATGCTGCCTGCCACACGTTCGCGGAAGTTTTCCTGTGTCGTTCCGACAAAGGACTGTCTCAGCAACAGCGCCGCTGCCGCTAACGCCAACGACGAACAACGCTTTTGGTTCTACCGTTGCAACAGTGAGCGGCGCCGTGAAGCGAAGCGGAACAAGTACCCTTGGGGTGCAGCGGCGCAAGAGGGACGTCAGTTCGTCATACGACACGACATGGAATCTGTTCTGTGAACGCGTGGTACAGGGTATCAAAATCAGAAGTGTATAGCGTGGGCGGATTTTTAAACCGCAGGTTTAAATGGCGTTTTTGGGAGCGATCCGAGCGCCGCCGGTGGCGGATACAGCGAGGTGAGCGAGTGGCAGCGGTCAAAATTTCAAGCGCCCGCCGTAAGGCAGCGCAGAAATTTTGGGTACCGCAACAGAGACTTGCCGCCAAGGGCAAAAGTAGGTCGCGCCGGAGCGCGAAACACCCTGCCGTCGGAGACAAAAACAAGTGGGTCGCGCCGGTGGGCGCAAAAACACCCCTCACTCCACGCCGCGGTAGAACAGCCCCCGGGTGAAATCCTCCGGCATGTCGCCGCTCTCGCCCAGATACTGCCGCAGCACCGCGTCGCACTGCGCCGGCGTCTCGGTGGTGAACCGCAGCCGGGCATAGGCCAGTCCCGCCTGCCGCCACTCCGGCTTGTCCGCCAGAAACAGCACCCGGCTGTTCTCCACCTCGCAGCGGCAGCCGTACTGCCCCAGCAGCGGGAACCGTGCGCCGGTGCGGTCGGTGAGATAGTTGTCGCCCTGGCACAGCCGCTTGTCGCCCCGGCAGCCGCCGGCGTTGCCGATCATGCAGTTCTCGGTGATCATCAGCGGCAGCCGCCCGTACACAATGGCCTCGCAGGGCAGGAACTTCCGGATCTGGCGTACCTGCTGGTGCCGCAGTTCAAAAGAGAGGGTCACGCTGTCAAGTCCCTGCCCTTGCCAGAAGGCCACAGCGCGGGAGTTGAACACGTTCAGCCCGAAGTCGCCCCGTTTTTCCAAAGGCAGACCCTCCACGACGGCCATGTGGCCGGCATTGCCCACCGTCACGGCGGACAGGGAGGGGGTAGTTTCCAGAATTTTCCTGAATTCGGCCTCGTCGCCGTCCCGCCACACGCGGGGCAGCACGGCGCACAGCTTCGCCCTGCCGTCATAGCGGGCGAGCTCCGGCAGCAGCTCGATGGGGACATAGATCACCGCCGCCTGCTCCGCCAGCGCCGCCGTCAGCTGTTCCGTCCGTGCGATGGAGCAGGTCAGCCGCGGCACGGGAGCGTCTGCCGTCTCGCAGGCGGGCAGCTCCGGAGAGGGCAGCGTCCGCCGCCGGGGTACGGCGGTCCGGGCTTTGGCAAGCGCGTCCAAAACATCACGCCGCGCGCTGTTGATGGCCGCCGCGCTCAGCATCAATCCCTCGTCGATGGTCACGTCCACCGTCTCGCACCGGAACACGGTGCCGCCGGTCTTTTGCAGCCGCTCCGCCACATCCTGCGCCGTCAATTCCCGGGTGCGGGCCGCTTCGGGAACGGCGCCTGTCACCGTCACGGTGTGAACGCCGTCGCCGGCGGTCAGGGTAAAGGGCCGGCCTGCGCGGAGGTCGGCTTGCAGGGTGATGGGGATCCGCTTGTGCTCGCCGTTTTCATACAGCTGCCGGGCCTGAGCGAACAGCTCCTTGGGCTCCGGCGCGGATTCCGGACGGGTGCCGAACATGGCGGGGCCTTTGCGATGGCGGTAGTAGCCATCGGTGAAGCCGCTGCGGGAGAAGGCGTCGTACAGCGCCCGGGCTTCCTCCTCTGTGGGGCCGCGGCCCTCGTCCAGCAGCCGCCGGTAGATGGCGGTGACCACCGCCACATACTCCGGCCGCTTCATGCGGCCCTCCAGCTTCAGGCAGGCCACGCCCATCTGCTCCAGCTCCTGTAAATACGCCGACAGGTTGGCGTCCTTCAGGCTCAGGGGATACTGTCCCCGGCAGGGGCCGTTGACGCCGTAGGGCAGGCGGCAGGGCTGGGCGCAGGCGCCCCGGTTGCCGCTGCGCTGGCCGATGAGGGCGCTCATGGTGCACTGGCCGGAATAGCACATGCACAGCGCCCCGTGGACGAACACCTCGATCTCCGCGCCGCAGCTCCGGCAGACGCGGGCGATGTCCTCCCGGCTCAGTTCCCGGGCCAGCACCACCCGCTCCATGCCCAGACCTTCCGCCCAGCGGGCCCCGCCGGCGGTAAACAGGCTCATCTGAGTGCTGGCGTGGATGGGCAGGTCGGGCGCCACCGTTTGGGCCAGCGTCAGTGCGCCCCAGTCCTGGATCAGTACCGCGTCCACCCCCATGTCGGAGGCCTTGCGCAGCGTTTCGGCGGCCTGAGGCAGCTCCCGGTCGGTCAGCAGGGTGTTCAAGGTCAGAAACACCCGCACGCCCCGCAGATGGCAGTAGGCCACCGCGTCGGCGAATTCCTCGTCGGTAAAATTTTTGGCGTTGCGGCGGGCGTTGAAGGCGCCGAAGCCCATGTATACCGCGTCCGCGCCGGCCTGCACCGCCGCCTCCAGCGACGCGCGGGAGCCGGCGGGGGAGAGTAGTTCGATCATTTACCGCTGCTGTCCCTTCTGCTGTGCCTTGAACAGCTGGCGCTTCAGGTCACTGGCCTCGTTTTTGGCGGCGGTGGCCTCGTCCAGATAGGTTTTCAGCTGGCGGCGCAGGTTCTCGCTGCCCTCCTGCTGCTTGAACAGCTCGTCCGCCAGATTGATGGCGGCCAGCACCGCCGCGTCGCTGCGGCTGAAATGGGCGCCCTCCATCAGTTCGGTCATCTTCGCGTCCACCAGCGCGCCCACCTTCTGCATATAGGCGGCGCTTTCGTCGGCCACAAGGGTGTAGTCCTGGCCGCAGATGGTCATTGTCACACGATTTGCCATGGGAAAGACCTCCTGTCAAAAGTCGATACGGATACAGAATCCATTATACCACAAATTTATACCGGTGGAAGAACTTTCTGTAAATTTCCGAAAATCCTTCGTTGCCGCTTTACGAAAGAGGAGTTTTCGTGTAGAATAGGGGAGAGTTTTGTACCAGTCCATCAGGAAAGGAGGAGACCGCCATGGCAGGCTATATCACACGGGGACAGGAAAAGAGCGTGGTGCTCTCCGCCTCCCAGGTGGACACGCTGGTGAACGCCGGCAGCGGCGACGCGGCGCTGCTGTACCTGCTGCTTCAGCGGCTGGACGGCCCGATCACGCCGGAAGCGCTGGCCCAGCGGCTCCACTGGAGCCTGCTGCGGTGCAACGCGGCGGAATCCGCGTTGCAGGACATGGGCCTTTTGCAGCGGTCGGCGGACCGCCGCGTCCCGGAACCGGCCGACGAGCGCCGCGCCTACTCCGCCGAGGAGCTGGCGGACCTGCTGGAAAACGACGCCGGCTTCCGGATGCTGGTGCCCCAGACAGAGGAAAAGCTGGGCAAAAAGCTGAAAACCGCAGACCTGCAGATCCTGGCGGGCCTGTATGACGATCTGGGCCTGCCGGTGGACGTGATCTATCTGCTGGTGTGCCACTGCACCGAGCGGGCGCAGCAGCGGTTCGGCCCCGGCCGCCGTCCCACCCTGCGGCAGATCGAGAAGGAGGGCGCCTACTGGGCGCGGCTGGGCATCTGCGATCAGGACAGTGCCGGGCGGTATCTCAGCGACTACGCCCGCAAGCGGGAAAAGACCGCCGCCTATATGCAGGCACTGCAATTGGGTACCCGTCCCCCGGTGGACAGCGAGCAGCGGTACATACTGGACTGGATCGACATGGGCTTCACCCCGGAGGCGGTGGCGCTGGCCTATGACAAGACGGTGTTTTACAAGAAAGAACTGAACTGGCGGTATCTCAACGGCATTTTGCGCCGCTGGCATCAGCAGGGCTGGCACACGGCGGAGGAGGTGGCCGCCGGAGAGCGCCGCGGCCCCAAAAACGGAGGAAAACCGGACGGCGGCAAGACCGACTGGATGGACGAGTATTTATAAGAGATGCTTCGCGGCTGCAACTGTGGAGACGGGGTATTTCGCGTCTCCGGCGCGAGGGGATATTCCGTGCCTCCGGGCACGGGTCACTTTTGGCCACAGTCCCAAAAGTGACCAAAAGGACTGTTTGAAACCGCAGGTTTCAAAACTTCCTCACGCGCTATGACCAATGCAGATTTGATTCTGCATTCCACACGTTCGCAGAAGATTTCCAGTATCGTTCCGTCAAAGGACTGTTTCAGCAACAGCGCCGCTGCCGCTGGCTGATACGCCGAACAACGCTTTTTGTTCTACCGTTGCAGCGCATGAGCGGCAGCGGCGCAAGAGGGAAGTCAGTTCGTCATACGGCACGATAACGACGATGTTCTGTGAACGCGTGGTACAGGGTATCAAAATCAGAAGTGTATAGCGTGGGCGGATTTTCAAACCGCAGGTTTGAATGGCGTTTTTGCCTACTT
>CAMEER010000056.1 GCA_945915065.1 uncultured Clostridia bacterium
CCCATGCCGCGCTTGCTCATCAGGCGGCCCGCCACCCGGACGGGAGTGCCTTCCAGTGCGTCAAAGTTGTCCTTGATCTCCTGGGCATGATGGGTCACGTCAAACTTGGTAATCTGGAAGGGATCGCGGCCCTCGTCCTGCAAAGCCTTCAGCTTGTCCCGGCGGATCTGGAGCAGTTCACCCAGCTCCTGCTGTTCGTTGGGGTTGGTCACATTGGTATTCTGATCTGCCATAATGGTCTCCTTATCTCGGCCTCGATCGGCGATCGAGGGTCTTATCGTTCAATACTGTCTACACGGTAGCGGATCGCGCCCCGGGGCGCCTCCACGATCACTTCATCGCCCGCCTTGCGGCCCATCAGAGCTTTGCCGAAAGGAGAGTCCTCGCTGACCGCGCGGCTCATCACATCGGCCTCCTGAGAACCGACGATCTTATAGGCGGGCAGCTGTTTTCGTGTATCCAGATTCGTCACAACGACCTTGCAGCCAATGGAAATTTTATCAGAATCGATCTCCGCTTCATCCACGATGACGGCGTGCAGCAGGATATCCTCCAGCTCTGCAATACGGGAGTACAGCTTTCCCTGCTCGTTTTTGGCCTCGTCATACTCGCTGTTCTCGCTGAGGTCGCCAAAGCCGCGGGCCTCCTTGATCAGTTCCGCCACCTCATCGGCACGGGTAGTCTTGCTGTAGTCCAACTCATTCTTCAGCTCGTCATACCGGGCCTGACTCATCTTGAATTCTTTTGCCATGCTGCACATTCCTTTCTATTGCATCCCCTGACAACGATCCGTCATAGGGTATACTTATATTATAATATAACACGTTACGTTGCATTATAGTAAGTTTCCGGCCCCGTGTCAAGCGTTGGTGACAATTGTTTTGACACGAATTTCCTCTTTTTTGATCCCTCCGGCCTCAAAAAGTGCCGCCAACAGCTGTTCAGACAGCGGCCAAGTCCCTAATTTCTCCTCTGTCAAGCTGTACTCCAACCGCTGGTACCGGCGGCAATCCTCCCCCAGGCAGATGGTGCTGCCGGACGGTGCGCCGCCGAAAGATACCGTTACTGCCGGCCGGCCTACACCGCCCACACACAGACCCAGCCGCATCCGCAGCTCACGTGCCAGTGTTTCCGTACCGCCGCCTGTGTCAAGGGACAGATACCGCACCCGCCGCGCCAGCACCAGCGCCGCGTCGTACACAGCCGGAGACACGTGTCCGGCCCTCAGCAGCGCCGTACTGTGCCGCAGATCCCCCTGCATCTCCAACAGCTGCGGCAGCATGGCCCGGCGCAGTTCATACACCGCCACCGGCAGAAGGCCGAATCCGGCTGCCTCCTCTGTTATCTCCGACGGCAGCACACAGCGTGTCACGCCCCACCGATGCAGCATGTGCAGAACACGGCGGCGGCGATACCGCGCCAGAAATCCTTTTTGCGGCACGACTGCCACCGTAAACCATACGCCCGCCACCTGCTGCCGCGTCAGGACAGGGTAGTCACCCCATATCACATAGCCATACATAAAAAACGCCACCCCTGCACCAGTGTATGGTGCAGAGGCGGCATTTATCCAACCTTATCCGATACGCCCGCTTAACCGTAATACTGCCAGCCGGTCAGATAGTTCAGCGGATCTACCCATGTATTGTTCTCCATGATGCCGAAGTGCAGGTGAGGCCCGGTGGAGTTGCCGGTGCTGCCGGAATACCCGATCACCTGTCCCTGCGTCACGGTATCACCTTCCTTGACGTTATATCCGCTGAGATGGCCGTACAGGGTGGAGTTGCCCTTACCATGGCTGATGATAATACAGTTGCCGTAGCCGCCGTTCCAGTTCGCCCATGTGACCTTTCCTGCCTTGGCCGCCAGAATGGGGGTGCCCATCGGCGTTCCGATATCCACGCCCTTGTGATTGGTGCTGCCGATACCGCCGGGCGACTGCCGTCCGCCGAACAGAGAGGTGATCCACCGGATACCGTTGCAGGGCCATGCATAGCCGCCTACCGTGCCGACAATGTCATCCAGACCCAGTTCCCGGGCCTTTTCCTCTGCGGCGGCAATCAGACCGTCCAGCGCCTCCTCCTCAGCCTTGATGGCGTCATACTCCGCCTGTTTGCCCTCCTCGGTCTTGATATACTCCGCCAGCAGCTTCATGCTTTCGGAGATCTGCCCTTCCAGCTCCTGCTTAGAGGCACTCAGCGCTTTATTCTGTTCCTCCAGCGCCGCCTTGTCCTCAGCCAATTCCTGTCGGGTCTGACGCAGATTGTCGATCACCTGCTTATTGTAGCGGACGATCTCATTGATAAAGTCGATGCGGCTGATCAGATCCGAGAAACTGGTCGCCTTGAACAGCACCGACCAGTAGGATACCGTTCCCTGCTCCTCCTCCATGCGGATCTGCTTGTGGAACAGCTCTGTCTGCTGCTGTTCCAGCGCCTCATTGGCGGCGATGCTGCGGGCATTCAGTTCGATCTGGGCCTCCAACAGATTGATCTCCTGCGTCAGGGCAGAATTACGCTGATCCAGCAGATTCTTCTTTTGCTGGGTGTTGGCTTTGTCATTTTTGATCTTGTCCAGCTCGTTTTTCAGGTCATTCATTTCCTGCCGCTTATCATTGATCTGCTGCTGGAGCTGCTCATACTCCTTGCGGATAGCGTCGGCGTCAGCAGAAGAATCAGTGGTCGTGCCGTACACTGCGGCAGGCGGCAGCAGTGCCGCCGTCATCAGCAGCGCGCACAGCAGGGCCAATACCTTCTTCCCGTTCTTTGTCTGTCTCATGGTGTATCCTTTCCTACGCAGTGCGGGACGGCCTGTCCCGCGTGTCTGGTTTATACCTTCAGGAAGCGCCGAATAGCCATCAGGCTTCCGCCCACGCCGATCACGACGCCGGCCCCGGCGAAGATCGCTGCCACCGGCTGCCAGATTTTCCGGAAGGGAACGACTTCCAGCAGCTGCATGGTGTCGGAATTGCCGATGCCGTTGGCAATGGCAACGTACAGCAGCCACTGCAGGCCAAAAGCGATGGCCGCACCGAAGAGGCCCAGCAGCAGTCCTTCAAACACAAAGGGCCAGCGGATAAAGCCGTCGGTTGCGCCTACCATCTTCATGATGGCGATCTCCTCGCGGCGGTCAAAGGTCGTCAGCTTGATGGTGTTGGAGATGATCAGCAGAGAGACCATCAGCAGAATGGCAATCAGCGCGGCAGAGATCACGCCCGCCACATTGCGTATGGTGATAAAGCCGGCGGAGATCACCTCGTCAGCCCGCACCTCGTCAATTCCCGCCACCTCCTCCACCAGCTGCTTGGTCTCTGCGATCCTGTCGGGATCGGTCAGGTGGATCACATAGCGATGCCGGAACACCTCCGGGGCCAGATCCTTATACATGTCATCCTCGTCATATTCGGCCACATAGGCGTCCCGCGCCTCCTGCCGGGAGACAAAGGTGCAGTCAGCCACGTTGTCCACCTTTTCCAGCTTACTTTGCAGTTCTCTGGCCCGGCTCTCCGTCAGAGCGTCGTCCACAAAGGCCACCATGGCGTTCTCCCGCTGCAGGTCCGCCAGATTCTCGTTGGCATTGTAGGCCACCAGAGAAAACGTGCCCATGATCAGCAGGCAGGCCACCGTAACGCCGATGGCCGCGAAGGACATGAAGCCATGGGAAAACATATTGCGGGCGCCTTCTTTGAAAAAGTAACCGAGATTTTTCATTGCGGTGCCACCCCCTCATATGTACCGGTGGCGTCGCCCACCACACGGCCGCTGTCCAGATAGATCACACGCTTATTGAAATGGTTCACCAATCCCCGTTCGTGGGTCACCACGATCACAGTGGTGCCAAGGGCATTGATTCGCTCCAGCAGCGTCATGATCTCCAGAGAACGGGCAGGGTCCAGATTTCCGGTAGGCTCATCCGCCACGATGGTGCTGGGATTATTGACCAGCGCGCGGGCCACAGACACACGCTGCTGCTCGCCGCCGCTGAGCTCATCGGGATAGTTGTTCTCCTTTCCCTTCAGTCCCACCAGCTCCAGCACATAGGGGATACGCGCCCGGATCTCCCGGGGAGACGCGCCCACTGCCCGCATTGCCAATGCCAGATTATCATATACCGTCCGCCCGGGAATCAGGCGGAAATCCTGAAAGATCACGCCAATGGTGCGGCGCATCAGGGGGAGCTGTTTCTCCTTGATGCGGCTCATGGAAAAGCCGTTGACCATTACCCGTCCGCCGGTGGGTACGATCTCACCGGTCAGCAGCTTAATAATGGTGGATTTTCCGCTGCCGGAGGGGCCCACCAGAAAGACAAATTCTCCGTCATCTATTTGAAATGAGATCCCACGAACGGCCCGTGTGCCGTTTTCATAGATCTTTTCTGCATCTGTCAGTCGAATCATGGCACTACCTCAAATTTTCTCAAAATGCAACATCTTGTGGCAAAAGGCCACTACTTGTTACATTATATATAAATCTCCGCCAAATGGCAACAGGAAAACCATGTTTTTTAGGTAAATCTGACAGGCAATACGTGCCATTATTGTTATAGACGACCAAAAGTGCCAAAATGTTCCCCAAAACAATAGTTTTTATCATCCAAAGGCGGTCCAATATCCCGGTTCTCTCTTCATAAAAAATGAGACGGCCGATAGCCGTCCCACTTTTATGCTTTTACGCCTCGATACCGCGGCTGGTAAGATACTTCTTCACCATCAGCGCCACTTTGAACGTGATGGCATCGTCAAACTCCCGCAGGTCAAGGCCGGTCAGCTTCTTGATCTTCTCCAGCCGGTACACCAGCGTGTTGCGGTGGACAAACAGCTTGCGAGCCGTTTCAGACACGTTCAGATTATTCTCAAAGAACTTGTAGATGGTAAACAGGGTTTCCTGATCCAGCGCGTCAATGGGGTTCTTCTTGAACACCTCCTGCAGGAACATCTCGCACAACGTGGTGGGCAGCTGGTAGATCAGGCGGCCGATGCCCAGGTTCTCATAGTTGATGACATAGCGCTCGGTGTCAAATACTTTGCCCACTTCGATGGCGATCTGGGCCTCCTTATAGACCTTGGCCAGTTCCCGCAGGTGCTGGGCCATGGTGCCGATGCCGACAAACACGCTGCTCTCGCCATCGATCCGCAGCGTCTCCTCGATCCGCTGGGCCACCTTTTCCAGTTCAGCGCCGGTGGCGTTCTTATCCATCTGGTGGATCAGCACCACATCCTGCTCGCCCACGCTGAGAACGAAGTCGTTCTGCCGGTCCGGGAACAGGCTCTGAACCATATCCAACGGTGCAGACTCCATCCGCTCATCCACCGGACGGATGACAAACACGCCGCGGTTTACCTCGGCGGCCACGTGCAGTTCCTTGGCTCGCATGTAAATATCGCTGATCAGTATGTTATCGGAAATGATGTTCTTCATGAAGGAGCCCTTGTCATGCTTCTCTTCATAGTAGCTTTTGGCGGAGTTCAACGCCACAGCCGCCATGGCACACACCGTGCGTCCAATGCCGTCGTCACCACTGGCAAACACCGCATAGTCAAAGTGTCCACCCCAGCCGGGCAATGCCTTAAAGGTCTTGCCCTCCAGCGCCACACACTCGCCGTCAGCCTGCTGGATGGTCTCCACATATTTGCTCCACTTTTTGCCGATACCGGTCAGCTCGCTGCACGCGATGACCGTACCCTCCGCGTCGATTACACCGATAGTCCGATCGGTGGTTTCCTTGAATTGCAGCACTACATTCTGAAAAATTCTTCCGGACATGACAAGCCCTCCTGCTCTCTCTTCAAAGCGCCGCCGGACAGTTTGTGCAAACTGCCAAGGGGTCACTGATATTATATCGGCATAATCACGATTTTGCAAGCATTTTTTTATCTTTTTCACAAAAAAGTCAGGATTCTTTTGGCGGTTTGTCGATATAATCACAAGCCACATGTGCTGCGCAGTGCCATCAGCTCCTGATCTGTCAACAGGCGGCATTGTCCCGGCATCAATTCCGCTTCCAGTTGAAGCGGCCCCATCGCCAGCCGCTTCAGGTACAGCACCGGTTTTCCCCGGGCGGCCAGCATCCGCTTCACCTGGTGGAACTTTCCCTCCCGCAGCGTCACGAGACATTCCCCCGGCCCCAAAGGCTCCAGTCTGGCAGGCAGACATTGCAGACCGTCGTCCAATCGCAGGCCCGCGGCAAAGGCCGCCGCATCGGCGGCATCCGGCGTACCCTTCACCCGGGCGTAATACACCTTATCCACATGGTATTTGGGACTGAGCAGCCGGTGTGTCAGCTCCCCGTCGTCCGTCAGCAGCAGCAGGCCCTCCGTATCCTTGTCAAGCCGTCCCACCGGCGCAAGGCCACGGCGGCGGCAGGGCTCCGGCACCAGATCCAGCACCGTAGGCTGACGTTTGTCCTCGGTGGCTGTCAGCACTCCCGCCGGTTTGTGCAGCAGCAGATACAGATACCGCTCGCCGCACACCGGCACGCCGTCCACGGTGATGGCTGCTGTTTCCGGGGAAATCTTCATATCCGGCGCGGCTGCCGGCACGCCGTCCACCAGCACGCGGCCCTGCCGCACCAGTTCCTTTACTTCCCTACGGGAGGCGATCCCTCTGTTGGCAATGATCTTATCCAGACGCTCCATAGCGGCCTCCTCCATGATAATGGTCACAGTATAGCATAATTTTCTCCCCTTGGGAATATGCATCAACAAAGGAGTTGATGGATACGATGCGTGTCATACATGTTTCACGGCGGCGCATGGTACTGCTGTCGCTGGCTCTGGGGCTGGTGATCGGCTCGGCGCTGATGTTGGCCGGCTGCTTCGGCGGCGACAAGACGCCGGAGATCATTACCGCCGCCACAGCGGAGGAGCGAGTCGCCTATCTGGAGGGATTCGGCTGGCAGGTAAACTCACAGCCCATCGAAACGCTGGATCTCCAGCTTCCTGAGCGGTTGGAAAACGAGTGGGAAAACTACGCCAAGCTGCAAAAAGGGCAAAATCTGCCTTTTGCGGATTTCGCCGGGCAGGCAGTCAAACGGTACACCTATACCGTCACCAATTATCCCGATATTCCCCAGGGCGTACAGGCAAATCTATACCTGTGGGGCGATCAGATCATCGGCGGCGATATTATCGTCACCGGGCAGGGTGGTTTCCAGACGGACCTCTCTTTCCCGCAGGCGTAAATGACGCAAAAAAAGAAAAGCCCTTGCGGGCTTTTCTTTTTTATGAACTTCAATTAGTCCTCGATCTCGATGACGACGCCGGAACCGACGGTACGGCCGCCCTCACGGATAGCGAAACGCAGACCCTTCTCGATAGCGATGGGGGTGATCAGCTCCACCTTCATGTCGACGTTATCGCCGGGCATGCACATCTCAGTGCCCTCGGGCAGGGTGATGATGCCGGTCACGTCGGTGGTACGGAAGTAGAACTGGGGACGATAGTTGTTGAAGAAGGGGGTGTGACGGCCGCCCTCGTCCTTGGTCAGAACGTAAACCTGGCCAACGAACTTGGTGTGGGGGTGAATGGAACCGGGCTTGGACAGAACCTGGCCGCGCTCGATCTCGGTCTTGGCAACGCCGCGCAGCAGGGCGCCGATGTTATCGCCGGCCTCAGCGTAGTCCAGCAGCTTGTGGAACATTTCGATACCGGTAACGACGGTCTCGCGCTTCTCCTCGGACAGGCCGACGATCTCGACCTTCTCGTTCAGGTTCAGCTTACCACGCTCCACACGGCCGGTAGCCACGGTACCACGGCCGGAGATGGTGAACACGTCCTCGACGGGCATCAGGAAGGGCA
>CAMEER010000057.1 GCA_945915065.1 uncultured Clostridia bacterium
GCGATCTGTTCAAGGTCGTGCCCGAGCTGATCGAGTCCATCAAGGCTGCCAAGGCCGCCAAGTAAGGGATACAACATATAAAAACAGGCTGTCACTCTTGTAACAGCCTGTTTTTTACCCCATAACGGCGGCTTATTAGGCCTTTTTCTTGACGTTATGGTTCAATTTTGCTATACTGATAACTCGTTGATAAAGGAGGCGGAAACCATGGAAGCCCGCGAACTACACATTCATCTGGACCCCGGCAAGCGGGCCAGTGACGACATTTATGAACAGCTTCGTGCCCTGATCACCTCCGGCGCGCTGAAGCCCGGTGACCGCCTTCCCTCAGAGCGGGCCATGATGGCGGAATTGCAGCGCAGCCGCCCCACCATCCGGGAGGCGCTGAAACGGCTGGAGCAAGGTGGGTACGTTACCTCCACCCAGGGTGCGTCCGGCGCGGTGGTGCAGGAGTTGAGCCTACATGCTGCGGAGGAGCCGCTGAAGGATATGATCCAGCTCAGTCAGGTGTCGCTTCAGGAACTGAATGAGTACCGTCAGAACAACGATTCCACCATTGCCGCGTGGGCCGCTGAGCGGCGGAGCGACGAGGATCTCGCCGCGATGCGCCAGTGCATCGCACAGGCGGAGGAAGCTCTGTGGGATTATGAGCGCTTCATCGAACTGGACGTGTGCTTCCACAGTCTGCTGGCCAAAGCCAGCGCTAACCGGGTGGCTATCATTGTCACCGAGGTGCTGGGCAATGTGGAAAAGGAGACGCTGCGCAACAAGATGCTGACATTATCCCAGGAGGAACGGGTCCAGCTGGGACGCCGGATCCTGGATACCCACCGCATTATTCTGACAGCCATCGAGCAGCAGGACAGCCGGGCGGCCCGGTCCGCCATGCGAACCCACACCGAAGCAGCAGGACGGGACTTGCAGCTATAAGAAGGCCTGGGGATCACCTCGCGGCAGTGAGAATCCGATGAGTTACACAGTCAAGGGAGGAGCGAAAGCCCCTCCCTTTTTGCCGGAAACAGCTGGAAAACAATGGCGTGTTGACGGAAAACGCTTTTTGCCCTATAATAATTATCATATGTACCGTGTGTCTGCTTTGAGCAAAGGCGCAAAAAGGAGGAATGACCGTGAAACGGGTGAGCTATCTGGCATTGGCGTTGGCGCTGGTACTGAGCCTGACGGCCTGCAGTTTCGGCAGCAAAAAGTTTGAGCGCGGCGTGGTGGAGGGCCAGACCTATACCAGCCAATTTCTGGGATTGACATGTACCGCTCCGGCGGAATATACATACTTGAATGATCAGGAGATCGCGCAGCTGAACGACCTGACCGCAGATGTTGTCGACAGCGAGGAGCTGGTCAAGCAGATGCGGGAGAGTCTGGAAAACGGCAATCAGGTGCAGGATATGTACCTGATGACGGCTGACGGTTTGCAGACTGTCAATGTGATGCTGGTCAAGGTCAGCGCCAAGGGAGCCGCAGTGGATATGGCCGCCTTTGCCGACATGGGTAAGGATCAGGTGGTGAGCGCCTATCAGTCCATGGGCATGACGGACGTGGAGGCCAGCCGGGAGACGGTTACCTTCATGGGCCAGCAGTACGAAGGGATCTGCACCTCTGCCACCTATACGGACGTGCCGGTGACCACCGTGCAGGTGTGTATGCAGGTGGGCGACTATGTGTGCGTGATCACCTTCACCAGCTACGTGGAGGATCACACGCCGGAGATGATGGATTTCTTCTCCCCCCTTGCCACAGAGTAAAGCAAGCATGAAAAGAGGGCCGCTTCAACATGGAGCGGCCCTCTTTTCATGCTTCTTCCGTATAGCGACGGAGAACGTGGTCGCCGGTCAGCACCAGATCGTGGGGGATCGTCACGGTATCGCCCGGGTGACAATCCAACCCGGTCACATCCACCATGGTGTGGGTCAGGCCCGGCGGGCAGATCACCGGCGCTTGCACCCCGCCCACCAGGATGTGCTGACGCCGCTGCCGCAGGAAAGCCCGCAGGCCCCGATACCGGTAGACAAACGCGCCGTCCGCCGTACCGGCGTCGATCACCGCTATGTCGGAGTCCCGCCGGAGCAGCGTGTCGCCGTAGCCGATCCGTTCGCCCTTGTGCAGGCGGCGCAGGGCGCAGATGGTGGCTTGCAGCGTGGCGGCGCGTTCCAGTCCCTCGGCGCCGCAGCCCGTCAGTCCGGAGCCGATACGCACGGCGTCCAGCCGATACTGGGGCATGTCCGCCGTATGGCTGGCGGCAATGTGCCGCAGGCCCACCGGGCAGTCCTCCAGTTCCATCAGTACCTGACTGAAGCGGGTGAACTGGGCCGGAGCGGCGCAGGGGCCGCGGAAATGGGAAAAAATACCGCAAACCCGCAGGTTTTCCAGTGCGAAAACCTGCCGCAGCTGCGCCAACTGGTCCGGCGGAAAACCGAACCGGCCAAAGCCGGTGTCTACTGCCAGATGCACCCGGGCGTCCATGTGCAGTGCGTCGATGGCCTGTGCCTGCGCCAGACTGTCCACGGAGACGATGACGCGGCGCTGCAGCAGCGCCCGCAGCAGCGTCATATCGTGGACGCAGCTGAGCAGCAAAAGGTCTGACTCTGGCTCCGCCAGACGCAGCGCCTCCTCCGGTGTGGCACAGGCAAACAGAGTCGCGCCTTCCTGATGCAGCAGACAGCGAAGCTGCTGCGCACCCAAGCCGTAGCCGTTGCTCTTGAGAACGGGGATCACCTGCCCGCCGGCGGCGTAGTGGCGGTAATTGTTCAGAACAGCCCCGGTATTTATGATCAATTCAGCCATGTGAGATTCCTCCTGCTGGAACGATGGGAACAGTATTTTCTGCCGAATTACGGTCCCTGCCATAAAGACGCACGGAAGGAGAGAAATGTTTCATCTCCGGCAAACTTTTGCGCCGTCGCTTTCAGTATGGCTTGCTGTGCATAAAATATGACAAAAAGGAAGAGGACACACCAGTGTCCTCTTCTTGGCTGATTCAACTGTTATGAATGATGGTCTCCGGCGGGAGGATCACCACCCGGGAGTTAGGCGCCACAGAGGAAGTCAGGAAGGCGTTGCCGCCCACCACCGCGTTTTCACCAACGACGGTCTCGCCGCCGAAAATGGAGGCGCCGGAGTAGATGGTGGCGCCGTCACCCACGGTGGGATGGCGCTTGCCGCTGCTGGAGGCGCGGCCGCCCCGGGGACTGAGAGCTCCCAGCGTAACGCCCTGATAGAGCTTGACGTGGTCGCCGATGACGGTGGTCTCGCCCACCACGATGCCGGTGCCGTGGTCGATGAAGAAATAACTGCCGATCTGCGCGCCGGGGTGAATGTCGATACCGGTGCGGCTGTGAGCGTACTCCGTCATCATGCGGGGAATGGTGGGGACATGGCGCAGGTACAGCTCGTGACTGACCCGGTAGGCGAAGATGGCAAACAGGCCCGGATAGGCCAGCACGATCTCCTCACGGTTTTGGGCGGCGGGATCGCCGTCGAAGATGGCCTCGATATCCGTCAGCAGCAATTGCTGGATACGGGGCAGCTGATCCACCACGTCACGGGCGATCTCCGGGGCACGGGATTCCTCCTCCACCGGGAGCACCAGCGCGATCTGCTTGGCCAGGCCTGTCTCAATGCGCTCCAGCAGCAGCGCGGCATAATCCGCCGCAGCCAGCGTCATCAGCGCCGGGTCGCCGAAATAAGCGGGAAACAGCAGCTGACGCATTTCCTTCAGCAGCGCGATGATGGCCTTGCGGTCGGGCAGCCGCAGGCGGCTGCCGTACATGGGAATGGCGGCGTTTTTCATGGTGGCGGCCATGGTTTTGGCCGCAGCGCAGATATGATCTTCGTACATGGGCTTACTCCTCCGACCACAGGGGGGTGGACAGGTAGCGTCCGCCGTCATCCGGCAGCAGCGCCACGATGGTCTTGCCGCGGTTCTCCGGGCGGCGTGCCAGCTCGTCGGCGGCCCACAGCGCCGCGCCGGAGGTGATGCCGGCCATGATGCCCTCTGTCCGGGCCAGCAGGCGGCCGGTGCGGTAGGCGTCCTCGTCTGTGACGGTGAGGATCTCATCCACCACCTTGGTGTCATAGTTGCCGGGAACAAAGTTGGCGCCGATGCCCTGCAGACCGTGGGGACCGGCATGGCCCTGAGACAGCAGAGGGGAGGAGGCGGGCTCCACCGCCACAATACGGACGCGGGGGTTTTGCTCCTTAAGATAGCGGCCGGTACCGCTGATGGTGCCGCCGGTGCCGACACCCGCCACGAAGAGATCCACATGGCCCTCGGTGTCCCGCCAGATCTCCGGCCCGGTGGTTTTATAGTGGGCGGCGGGGTTGGCGGGGTTATCAAACTGGCCGGGAATGAAGCTGCCGGGGATCTCCCGGGCCAGCTCTTCCGCCTTGGCCACCGCGCCGGCCATGCCGCCTTCCGCCACCAGCACCAGCTCCGCCCCGTAGGCCTTCAGCAGGGCACGGCGCTCCGCGCTCATGGTGGCCGGCATGGTGAGAATGACCCGATAGCCCTTGGCGATGGCCATGGCCGCAAGACCGATGCCGGTGTTGCCGGAGGTGGGCTCGATGACCGTTCCGCCGGGCTGCAGCACGCCGGAGGCCTCCGCCTGACGCAGCATCTCCAGGGCCACCCGGTCCTTGGCGCTTCCGGCGGGATTGCAGCGCTCCAGCTTGGCCAGAATGACGGCCTCCAGCCCTCGAGCACGAACGTAATGATCAACGGAAAGCAGCGGCGTATTGCCCACCAGCTGCTCCACGGAATGATAGATACCCATGATTGTCTTCCTTTCTTCCCTTTGTTTTTCATCTTATGTATAAAAAAACAGAGGGTGTATGCTGCCATACACCCTCTGCGTTGCTACCACAGTTTCCGCACCTGCTTATGCGGCACGGACAGAAAACGTATGACCGTTATACGCGCACCAAATCGTGCCCATGCAACACATGGACAGACAGCTGTGACAGCAGGCGCGATACAGCATACGGGTTTTCTCCTTTAATATAGTCTATCAATATTATAGGCGGATAAAAGGGACTGTGTCTATATGCAGGAGAGACAAAATCGGCGGGGAAGAACGGAGGAAAAATCGGCAAAAAGCACAGGAGATCAGGAATCCTCCCGGGCCACGAAGAACAGGGCCAGCGCGCCGGGCCCCACATGGCTGCCGGTGACCGGTTCATAATCCACCACAATGATGCGGGCTTTGGGATCGGCGGCATGCAGCAGCTCAGCCAGCTCCAGGGCTTCCCGGCGGCAGCCGGCATGCGCGATGCCGATGGGCCAATGCCCCAGCAGCTCGGCATTGGTGACAAAGTTCTCCGCCAGTGACCGGATGGAACGCTTGCGGCCCTGCACCTTACCGAACGCCACGATACGGCCTGCCTCGTCGCCCTTCAGCAGCGGCTTGATCCGCAGGGCGGTGCCTACGGCGGCGGTCACACCGGAGACACGGCCGCCCCGCCGCAAATGCATCAGGTCATCCACTGTGAATACCTGCCGCATCCGTGAGCGCAGCGCCGTCAGCTCCTGAACGGTCTCGTCCAGCGTCAGACCCGCCTCCCGGCACACGGCGCCATAGAGGACCTGGATCCCCTCGCCCAGCGAGGCAGCCCGGGTGTCGAACACCACCAGACGCCGCCGGGGATACGCCTCACGCAGTTCGCGGGCAGCCATCACCGCCGACTGATACGCACCGCTGATCCCGGAGGACATGCCGATATGCAGAACATCCTGACCGGATTCCAGCAGGGATTCCCACATCTGGCGGTACTGCTCCATGGATATCATGGAGGTGGTGGCTGGGGTGTGACGCAGCATCTCATAATAGGCGTCACCATCAAAAGCGGTCAGGTCAAGGCACTGATGCGCAACATCGTCCACGATATAAGAAAAGGGCAGCAGATGCAGCTGGTGCCACTGCAGCTCCGCGGTGGGGAGATTGGCAGATGTATCGGTAGAGATCACAAAAGACATGATGTATACCCCTCTTAAATCTAATAAATAATATTATTATATATGCTTTCTGAAATGTGTCAATAGGAGTGGCGTGTTTTACTTGTCATTTTTCACAGTATGTGCTATTATTTGTATAAATACACACCACCCACAGGAGAATGTCAAAATGCATGAGAGATATGATTCGCGGCTGGTGGCGGGAAAGCTGCGCCGCTGGAGCCACTATTTGCAAAACTATCGTCTGCCCACATGGGAGCAGATCCCCACGCTGGGCCTGTATATGGATCAGGTGCTGACGCTGCTGAGCGGCTATCTGCCCTTCCTGCCCAAAAAGGAGAAGGAGGAGCAGATCATTACCACCAGCGCCATCAACAACTACGTCCGCATGAAGCTGATGCCGGCGCCAGAGAAGAAAAAATACAGTCGGATTCACATTGCCTACCTCATTATGATCTGCGCGCTGAAGCAGAGTCTGACCATGTCGGAGATCCAGAAGATCCTGCCCAACGGACTGACCGAGGAGGAGGTCAAAAAAACCTATGAGGCCTTTGTGAATCAGTATACCGACTCCGCCCACGTTTTTGTTGCCATGGTGGAGAGCATGGCGGCGCAGCTGCTGGCGGCGGAGACCGCCGATGCCGCCGATGTGAACAGCTTTGTGCTGTCCACGGCGGTGATGACCAATTTTTCACGGCTGCTGACCACCAAGCTGTTGGATCTGCAGGACGCACCCTTTACCGAGGAGGCGGTGGCCCTGTGGGAACCGGAGAAATAAACGGAGACAATAATGAAGGTCACCACCCGCATGGGTGGTGACCGTTTTGGCGCAGCGGGAGGGATTCGAACCCTCGTGCGATTGCTCGCAAACTGATTTCGAGTCTTTTCAACCATTATGACTTTTGTGGTTTTTTCGTATCGCTTTCAGGCTGTTTTGTCCGCCCAAAACCATAGCTGTATCAAGGTGTTTTGGCATTCACCCTTGAAAAAAGCTTGATTTTTCAAGGGGTTCGAATGAAAGCCAAAAATGAGCCGATTTTGGCAGTTTTGTTAGAATTCGCGTTAGAAATGTTAGAACGATGTTAGAACAGCATAGCATACACAGGTGTCTTCCGCCGAACAAATGACAGAGGTGTATGTTATGAAAATCAATGACATTGATTGGTCAAAAGTGCCGGATATTCTGGCTAAGGAACAGGTGCGCTTGCTTTGCCATTGCAGCAAACGAACAGCGCTCTATTATCTGAAAAGCGGAAAGCTGCCGTGCATTTATTCGGGGAAGAAAACCCGGTGCTACAAAATCAGGAAAGAAGATCTGATGGCTTTCATAGAAGATCGGGAGAACCATCCTGAGTTCTACGCTGTACCGGAGGGATGGTATAAAGAAAGCGGAAGAACGGTTCGGCAACATTATTCGTCGGAAATTAAAATCGACGGTGAAGATTTACATGAGTATTATCGGTTCCTTCTCAAAGAATACCCAGATGTTCTTGAAGTTAAAAAGGTTAGTGAGATCACGGGATATGCTATTCCGGTAATTAACCGCTGGTGCAACAAAGGCAAGGTGAAGTATTTTTCCATCAGGGCGATGAATATGATCCCCAAGATATACCTGATTGATTTTTTCTGTTCAAACGCATTCAGGACGATACCCCGAAAGAGCGAGTGGCACATCAGCAGTCTGCAAAACTATCGACGCTGGAAGTACTTAGACAGCCTACAATCAAAATGAGGTAAGGACGAGCTATAGAAGCCATTCTCCCAGGAGGAAGAACTGAAAACCAAATCGGCACGGCTAAATGAACTGAATGCGAT
>CAMEER010000058.1 GCA_945915065.1 uncultured Clostridia bacterium
CCTTGCCGGACACCACGGCGATGTTCTTGCCCATGGCTTCTCCTCCTTTCGCGTTGTGGGTCGTTTTTATGTGTTTGTGTGATTTTTTTTGGGTGGGGGTGTTTCACGCTCCGGCGCGACCTACTTTTGCCCTTGGCGGCAAAAGTAGGCAAAAACGCCATTCAAACCTGCGGTTTGAAAATCCGCCCACGCTATACCTTATTTGTTATTGATTCCATTTCCCACGCGTTCACAGTACATGGCCGTTGTCGTGCCGTATGACGAACTGACGTTCTTCCTGCGCCGCTGCCGCTCATGCGGTGCGACGGTAGAAGCAGAAGCGTTGTTCGACGTTGGTATCAGCGGCAGCGGCGCTGTTGCTGAGACAGTCCTTTGCCGAGACGATACAGGAACGCTTCCGTGAACGTGTGGTATCATGCGTCATATTCCTGCGCAATACAGCGCGCAAGGAGGTGAAGGAACCTTGGTTCCTTCCGGTGCTTTTGCCTACTTTTGGCACTGTTGCCAAAAGTAGGTCGCGTCCGGAGACGCGAAACTTCTCCATCCGTCACGGGCAAAAGTACCTCGCGCCGGGGCGCGAAACACCCCCTCGCGTCCGGAGACGCGAAACCTTTTATTTCAGCGGCGCTTTCTTCATCTTCGCCCAGCTGCGGGGGAACTGGGGCGGCGTGTCCTTGACCTTGCGGATCACCACCAGCCGGTGGGTCACCGCCGTGCCGGGGATGGCGTAATCCCGGACGCTCTCCAGCTTTCCGCCCAACTGCCCCATAGCGCCCCGGGCGCTTTGGATCTCATCGTCGCTGTCCACGGACTTCATGGCCAGAAAGCAGCCGCCCGGCTTCACCAGCGGCAGCGCCAGCTCGCACAGCAGCGGCAGCGCCGCTACCGCCCGTGACGTGGCGATCTCGTACTGCTGCCGGTGGTGGACGGCGAACTCCTCCGCCCGGGCGTGGACGCAGTCCACCCGGTCAAGCCCCATGGCGGCGCAGGTCTCCGCCAGCCAGTCGATGCGCTTGCCCAGACTGTCCAGCAGCGTCAGGTCGAAGTCCGGCTCCATGATCCGCAGCACCATGCCGGGGAATCCGGCCCCGGTACCCACGTCCACCACCGACTTGCCCCGAAAGTCCGAAAGCGTCAGCAGCGCGGCGCAGTCCAGCAGGTGCAGCGTGGCCACGTCCTTGGGCTCGGTGATGGCCGTCAGGTTCATCACCCTGTTTTTCTCCAGCAGCCGCCCGGCGAAATCCAGCAGCCGCGGCACGGCGGAGCAGGGGAGACCCAGCGCGGTCAGACCCGCGCGCAGCGTGGTTTCCATTACTGCTTGTCCTTCAGCAGGTCGCGGATCTCCGTCAGCAGCTCCTCCGTGGTGGGGCCGGCCGGCTCCTCCTCGGCAGGCGCTTCCTCTTCCTTCTTCCTGTGGAAGCGGTTGATGGTTTTGACCATCAGGAAGATGACGAAGGCCACCAGCACAAAGTCGATGATGGTGGACAGGAACGTGCCGATGCCCAGCGTCACGGCCTCGGTGGTCTCCGTGGCGGCTTTCAGCACGATGTTCAGCTTGCCCAGATCCACACCGCCGATCAGCAGGCCGATCAGCGGCATGAACACGTCGTTCACCAGCGAGGTGGTGATCTTGCCGAAGGCGCCGCCTAAAATCACGCCGATGGCCATGTCCAGCACGTTGCCCCGCATGGCAAATTCCCGGAACTCCGCGAAAAACTTCTTCATATGCCAGTTCTCCTGTATACAATTCGTATAGAATGATGATTACAAGTTGTTAATGCGTGGGGGTCAGCACGGCCTTGCCGCCCATGTAGGGACGCAGGACTTCCGGCACCCGCACGGAGCCGTCGGCCTGCAGGTTGTTCTCCAGCAAGGCGATCAGCATACGGGGCGGCGCCACCACCGTGTTGTTGAGGGTGTGGCAAAGCTGCATCTTGCCGCTTTCGTCCTTGTAGCGGATCTTCAGCCGGCGGGCCTGTGCGTCGCCCAGATTGGAGCAGGAGCACACCTCGAAGTACTTCTGCTGGCGGGGCGACCACGCCTCGATGTCGCAGGACTTGCACTTCAGATCCGCCAGATCGCCGGAGCAGCACTCCAGCTGCCGAACGGGGATATCCAGCGAGCGGAACAGCTCCACGCTGTAGCGCCACATCTTCTCGTACCACGCCTTGGAGTCCTCCGGCTTGCAGACCACGATCATCTCCTGCTTTTCAAACTGGTGGATGCGGTACACGCCCCGCTCCTCGATGCCGTGGGAGCCTTTCTCCTTGCGGAAGCAGGGGGAGTAGGAGGTCAGGGTCTGGGGCAGCTTGTCCTCCGGCAGGATCTGGTCGATGAACTTGCCGATCATGGAATGCTCGCTGGTGCCGATCAGGTACAGGTCCTCGCCCTCGATCTTATACATCATGGCGTCCATGTCCGTCTGGCTCATGACGCCCTCCACCACGTTGCCGTGGATCATGAAGGGGGGAATGCAGTAGGTGAAGCCCTTGCCGATCATAAAGTCTCTGGCGTAGGCCAGCACCGCCTCGTGCAGCCGGGCGATATCCCCCAGCAGGTAGTAGAAGCCGCTGCCGGACACACGGCCCGCCGCGTCCAGATCGATGCCGTCGAACCGCTCCATGATATCGGTGTGGTAGGGCACCTCGAAATCGGGGGTTTTCGGCTCGCCGAACCGCTCCACCTCCACGTTGCAGCTGTCGTCGGGGCCGATGGGCACGGTCTCGTCGATGATCTGGGGGATCACCAGCATGATCTTGTTGAGGGCGGCCTCCGCCTGCGCCTTCTGCTCCTCCAGCAGGGCCATGCGGTCGGCATTGGCCTTGACGGCGGCGTTGTTGGCGTCGATCTGCTTCTGGATCTCCGCCTTTTCGGCCTCATCGGCGCACTTTTTCAGCCGCCCGAACAGGGGGCCGTTGGCCTTGGACAGCTTGTTGCGCTCGGCCTTCAACGCCTCGCCCTCGTTGATGGCCTGACGGCGCTGGGCGTCCAGCGCAATGGCCTCGTCCACCAGCGGCAGCTTGGCGTTCTGGAACTTCTTGCGGATATTCTCCTTGACAATGTCGGGGTTCTCCCGGACAAATTTGATATCAAGCATGACACGGTACCTCTTATCTAATGTGATGTTTCACGTGAAACAGTTATTTCTTCAACTGGTGCAATGCGTCCAGCAGGGCGTTGAGATCGTCCACACCGTAGTACTCCAGCTCCAGCCGGCCCTTTTTCCGGCCGGTGACGATCCGGCAGGGACGGCCCAGCCGCTCGCTCAGCTCCCGGGCGGCTTCGGCGGCGTAGTCCACGCTGCCGGCGTCCTTGGCGGGCTTTTGCGGCTTGTCCGCCGTCAGCTTCTTCACCAGCAGCTCCGTCTGCCGCACCGAAAGATCGTCCTTGATAATGACGGCGGCGGCCTTCTTCTGCAGCTCTGCCGTCAGGGGCACCAGTGCCCGGGCGTGTCCGCCGGACAGCTTGCCCTCCTCCACCAGCGCACGCACCTCGTTCGACAGGTGCAGCAGCCGCAGGGCGTTGGCCACGGCGCTGCGGGATTTGCCCACCCGCTGGGAGGTCTCCTCCTGGGTCAGGCCGTACTGCTCCATCAGCGTGCGGTAGCCCTCCGCCTCCTCCATGGGGTTCAGGTCCTCCCGCTGCAGGTTCTCGATCATGGCCAGCTCCATGGCCTTGCGGTCGTCGGCCTCGATGACCACCACCGGCACCTGAGTCAAACCCGCCATCCGGGCGGCTCGCCAGCGGCGCTCGCCGGCGATGATCTGATAGTATCCGGACTGCAGCTTCCGCACCGTCAGCGGCTGGATGATGCCGTGCTGCCGGATGGAATCCGCCAGATCGGCCAGCGCGTCAGGGTCAAACTGCTTCCGGGGCTGGGCGGCGCAGCTCTCCACCTGTGAGATGGGGAGGAAGAGGCTGCTCTTTACCTCCGGCTCGTTGGTGAACTCATCGCCCAGCAGGGCGTCCAGACCCTTGCCCAGACCTTTCATCTTTGCCATATGTCCTGTGCTCCTTTCTTCGGGGGATGTCACGCCCCGTCAGCCGTTTTTCTTCAGAAATTCCGCCGCCAGCGCGGCATAGGCCTCGGCGCCCCGGCAGGTACGGTCATAGCCGAAAATGGGCGTGCCGTGGCTGGGTGCCTCGCTGAGACGGATGTTGCGGGGGATCACCGTGGCGTAGACCTTGCCGGGGAAGAACCGCTTGATCTCCTGCGCCACCTGAATGCTGAGGTTGGTGCGGCCGTCGAACATGGTCAGCAGCACGCCCTCGATCTGCAGCTCCGGATTCATGCCCCGGCGCACCAGACGCACGGTGTTCATCAGGTCGCTGAGCCCCTCCAGGGCGAAGTACTCCCCCTGCACCGGCACCAGCAGGGAGTGGGCGGCGCACAGGGCGTTGACGGTCAGCAGCTCCAGGGAGGGGGGACAGTCGATGAAGATGTAGTCATACTGCTGTGCCACACGGCTCAGGGCCTTCTTCAGCAGGAACTGCCGGTCCGGCAGATGGATCATCTCCACGCCGGCGCCGGCCAGCGCCTTGCTGCTGGGCAGCACGTCGCCGTAGGGGGTGGAGACGATGGCCTTTTCGGTGTCTACCTCGTTGATGATCACGTCATACACGCCGTTGGACACGGTCTTGTCCACGCCCATGCCGGAGGTGGCGTTGGCCTGGGGGTCAAAGTCGCACAGCAGCACCTTTTTGCCCTGCTGTGCCACCGCCGCCGCCAGATTCACGCAGGTGGTGGTCTTGCCCACGCCGCCCTTCTGATTCACGATCGCTACGATTTTTGCCACGGTTTTTGTCCTCGCATTTGTCATATTTCTATATCAGAAACAGTATACCACAAAACCAATGGGTTTCAATAGTTTTTTGCATCGAAGCGGCGATTTTTGCCGGGGAAAGGGGAGATGTTTCACGTGAAACAGACGCCGCCAAAAAGAAGGAGGGATGTTTCACGTGAAACATCCCTCACAACGCAAAGGGTTTACAGCAGCACCAGACCGTCGCAGGGCGGCAGTTCAAGGCGCAGCACGCCGTCACGCACCCAGAACCGCTGGCACGTCACCGCGTCCACCGCGAAGCCGTTGGGCCACGGCAGCGTCACCTGCCGGACGGTATCGCCGGTGTTCAGCAGCGTGTAGGTGTCCTCGCCGCCATAGCTGCGGCGATAGATCAGCAGACCGCCCTCCGCCGCCAGATACGTCAGGTCGCCGCACTGCAGGGAGGGGCGCTCCTTCCGCAGGGCGCCCAGCGTCCGGTACAGCTCCGTCAGCCGCTGATCCTCATGCCCCCATGGAAAGCCCCGCCGGTTCATGGGATCCTCAAAGCCCTCCATACCCGCCTCGTCGCCGTAGTAGATGGTGGGGGAGCCGGGGAAGGTGTACAGCAGCATCACCGCCAGCGTCAGCCGCCGCACCGCCCGCCGCCGACCCTCGGGAGACAGGTGACAGGCAGCCCGGGCCTCCTTGGTTTCGGGAACGGCGTCCGTCCCCAGCAGCGTCAGGATGCGGGGCGTGTCGTGGGTGCCCAGAATGTTCAGCCCGCCGTAGAAGGCGGCAGGGGGATAGTTCTCCCGCTGTTCCTCCATGGCGTCCCGGAACGCTGCCGCGTCGCCGCCGCGGACGTAGTCCAGCACCGCGCCGCGCAGGGGATAGTTCATCAGGCCGTGGGTCTCCCGGCCCAGCAGATACCGCCGCCGGCGGGAATAGGCGATCTTGTTGCTGCCGTCCTCCCACACCTCGCCCAGCAGATAGCTGTCGGGCTTTTCCTGCTCCATGACGGCGCGGATCTCCTCGATGAAGTCGTCCGGCAGCTCGTCGGCCACGTCCAGCCGCCAGCCGTCGGCGCCGCACCGCAGCCACCGGCGGATCACGCTGTCCTCTCCCCGGATGATGAAATCCCGGTAGGAGGGGGCGTTCTCGTTGACGGCGGGCAGGGTGTGGATGTCCCACCACGCGTCGTACTCCTCCGGCCACCGCCGGAAGCAGAACCAGTCATACCAGGGGGAGTCCTTGCTCTGATAGGCCCCCGGCGTGTCGAAAAAGCCGTGGCGGTTGAAGTAGCGGCTGTCGTCGCCGGTGTGGTTGAACACGCCGTCCAGTATCACATGCATGCCCCGCTTCTGCGCCTCGGCGCACAGGTCACGGAGATCCTCCTCCGTGCCCAGCAGGGGGTCCACCATCCGGTAATCCGCCGTGTCATAGCGGTGGCTGCTGGCGGCGTAGAAGATGGGGTTCAGGTACAGCGTGGTGACGGACAGGCTCTGAAGATAGTCCAGCTTTTCCCGGATGCCCCGCAGGCTGCCGCCGAAGAAATCGTTATTCCACCGGCCGGTAGCGGGATCCGGGCCCAGTCGAGGCAGGTCATCCCAGTTGTCATGTACGGTGCGCTCTCCCAGCAGTCCCCGTGGGTCAGGACGGGTCAGACGGCAGAAGCGATCTGGAAAAATCTGGTATGTCACGCCCCTGCCGAACCAGTCCGGCGTGGGCCGGTTTTCATAGACGGTCAGCTGCCAGGGCTGCCGGTCGGCCTCGCCGCCCCAGCCGTTGCGGCCCAGAAAGGCGCTGCTGCCGTCCCGGCGGGTGAAGCGGAAGGTGTACCACACCAGCTCCGGCGCGTCGGGGGCGGTGAACACGCCGGAAAAGCCGCCGGGGCAGGGCAGCAGGGGCGTTTCGTCCCGGCAGCCGGCAAACTCGCCGAAGGTCACCGCCGCGCAGGCGGAAAAGTCCTCCTCCGGCGTGACGGTGAGGGTCACCGCCGTGCCGCAGGGCACCGCGCCGAAGGGGGATTTGTATCGGGGGTCGCGGGAATCAAAAACAGTCATAGGCAATTCGATTTCTCTCTCAGAATGGGATCCATGACAGCCGGGAGCCGCAGCGCAAAACGGCGGCTACCCGGCAGGGGGGTCACTTCAGCAGGGTGTTCTCGCCGATCACATCGCCGCCGGACACCCGATCGGCGAAATAGGCGTTGATGATCTCCACGGCGGTGGACGCCAGCGCCGCGCCGGAGCCGCCCTTTTCGATGACGATGGCCACGGCGATCTCCGGGTTTTCATAGGGGGCGTATGCCACGAACACGCCGTTGGCGATCTCCGTGCCCACCTGTGCCGAGCCGGTCTTTGCGCCGGCGGACACCACGCAGTTGCTGAACGCCCCGGCCAGGGAGCCGGTGGTCAGATCGTGCATACCCTTGGTGACGGCGGCCAGAGTGGTGTCGGACATCTCCACCGTGTTCTCCGGCGGCTCGTCGTAGACGTACAGCAGCTTGCTGTTGTCGTAGCTCTTCACGCTCTTGAGCAGATGGGCCTGATAGTGGTCGCCGCCGCCCACCAGCGTGGCGATGTAGTTGGCCAGCTGCAGCGGGGTGAACAGGTTGTAGGACTGGCCGATGGCGGCGGTCAGGGTCTGGCCGTCGGTCCACTCCAGCTCGTTGGCCTCGGCGTACGCCGGAGAGGCCAGCGCGCCCTTGCTGTCGCCGATCTCGATGCCGGTGGAGCGGCC
>CAMEER010000059.1 GCA_945915065.1 uncultured Clostridia bacterium
TGGCAGTACAGCTCCAACCAGTCCGCACCGGGGACATGGAGGATCAGGGGATTGTCCTGAGGACGGCCCTTTGCCTCAAAAATATGGAGGACCGCCGTCTCGTCAAGGGCGTTGGCGCCCAGTCCATATACCGTTTCGGTAGGGATCCCCAACAGCCCACCGTGGCGGAGAATGGCAGCAGCCTGTTGAATGGCAGTGTTGTCTGTTTCAGGGTGGAATACGATTGTTTTCAAAGCAGTTTCTTCTTTCTGATACTAAAGGTATCATGAGTCCGCACCGTAGATGCGGCATACGGTTGGCTGATGTAACAGGCAAAGAAGGTTCGCCGATCAAAGCCCCAGATCTTCGCCTACCAGAACCACCTTGATCCGGCCGGCAGGGTTGCAGAAACGGGTAATGACTATCTGCGCGCAGATACAGTCGGGGCTGGTACAGTTGCCGCACTGGCCGGTAACGCGGCAGGGAGACTTACCTGCAAAGCGCTGCGCATTGGCGGGAGCGGCAATATGACGCGCCCGGGCAACAGCACCGTCCAGATCGGCGGCCACTTTGTTCATGCCGGCTACCACGATCACCTGACGGGGACCGAAGCACAGGGCTGCCACGCGGTTACCGGTACCATCAATGTTCACCAGCTGGCCATCCTCGGAGATGGCGTTGCTGCTCATCAGGAAGGTATCGCAGTCCAAGGCCTGATGCAGCATAGCCCTACGCTCGTCGGGCGTCTTGGCGGTATCACGGTCGATGACTGCCTGACCCCGCTGGCGCAGTTGCTCCTTGATACCCAGTTGGTCCGCAGTGGCCACGCCGCCCCAACTGACCACATCTCCGGAAGGGATCAGCTCCAGCACCTTTTCCACCGCTTCTGCGGCGGTGGAGCAATAATATGCCTCAAATTGCCGTTTGTTCAGGGCCTTGGCCACATTGGGGCCGGAGGTATCATACATTTTCTTCATGGGTGCCAACATATCGATTAGCTCCTTTCTTATTCTGCGCCCTCTTGCAGACGCTGTGCTTGCTGATTCAGGGTCAGTGCATCGATCAGGGGATCCAGATCGCCGTTCATAACGGAGGCAATATTGAAATTCTTGCTGTCGCCCGTCAGACGGTGATCGGTGACGCGGTTTTGGGGGAAATTGTAGGTGCGGATCTTGCCGCTGCGGTCGCCGCTGCCCACCTGACTTTTCCGTTCCTTGGCAATGGCGGCATTTTGCCGTTCCTGCTCGGCCTCGTACAGCCGGGAACGCAGGATCTTCATGGCCCGCTCCCGGTTTTTATGCTGGCTGCGTTCGTCCTGGCACTCCACCACCGTACCGGTGGGCAGGTGGGTGATGCGGATAGCGGATTCCGTCTTGTTGACGTGCTGTCCGCCGGCGCCTGAGGAACGATAGGTGTCGATCTGCAGATCCTTGGGGTCGATGGAAAACTCCACCTCCTCCGCCTCCGGCATTACCGCTACAGTGGCGGCAGAGGTCTGGATACGTCCGGAGGACTCTGTCTCCGGCACCCGCTGTACCCGGTGCGTGCCTGCCTCAAACTTCAGACGGGAGAATGCACCGGCACCCTCCACGGTGGCCACGGCTTCCTTTACGCCGCCCAGCTCCGTTTCGTTGATGGATACCACATCCAACGTGAAGCCCTTCCGCTCGGCGTACATGGTGTACATCCGCAGCAGGTCAGCGGCAAACAGCGCGCCTTCCTCGCCGCCGATGCCGGCCCGGATTTCCAGCACGACGTTTTTCTCATCGTTGGGGTCTTTCGGCAGCAGCAGACGCTTCAATTCACCCTCCAGCCGTTCCTGCTCCGCTTTGGCGGCGGCCAGCTCCTCCTGTCCCAGTTCCCGCAGTTCAGGATCGGACAGCATTTCCGTGGCGGCGGCAATGTCCGCCTCAGCCCGGGCGTATGCCCGATAGGCCTCCACTATCGGTGTCAGCTCCTTTTGCTCCCGGCTGAGCTTCGCCATGGCCTGCCGGTCACTGTATACGGAGGGATCGGCCAGCTGCTGTTCCACCTGGGCCAGCCGCGCCTCAATTTTCTGCAGCTTATCCAACATGACCGCTCTCCAAATACTGCTGTACGTCGGAGATAAACTTGTCCCGCCAGAAGGCATAGCCTACGCTGCCGGGCTGCAGCGAGACCTCCAAAAGATGCTTTTCAGCGGTATACAGATCCATCTGATCGTACACGCTGACGCAGCGGCGGTTCCCGCTGCGGGTCAGTACATAGGCCACACGGGACATCTCCAGTCCCCGGCGCTTGAGAAGCCCGCGGATAGGACTGGAGCAGCGGCCGCCCCACACCGGGGTACCCACGATCACCAGCTTGTAGTCCTCAATATTGCGCTCCGTGGTAAAAGGCTTCAGGGGAGCGGTGCTGCGGCGCATGGCGTCCTTGCCGGCCCGCAGGCGGCCGCGCCAGCCATTGCGGTCAGCACCGTCGTCAATGGCCACGATCTCCGCGCCCACGGCGTCGGCGATCTCCTTCATGGCCCGGCGGGTATTGCCGCTGAATGAATAGTAGATACACAGTACGTCGCTCATAGTCAAGATTCCTCCAATGCCATAGACAGTTCCTCCCAGCGGGCCATTTCCTGCTCCAACCGGGTCTCCGTCTCTTGTTTCTGCGTGAATAGTTCGTTGAGTTTGCCTGCGTCGCAGGCGTTGGCGGCCATAGCCTCGTCCAACTGCGCCAACTCACGTTCCAGTTTGGCAATGCCGCTTTCGCAGATGGTCAGCTGACGGCGGGTCGCCTGCTGACTGCGATTGCCCCGGGGCTGACGGGTATCGCCCTTCTTTACCGGCATAGCCGGTTCCGGCTTCGGTTCCGCCGCTTTCTGGGCGCGATACTGGACAAAGCCCATGGGATAATCGGTGATGGTGCCGTCCGACAGTTCCCATATACGGGTGGCAAACCGATTGATAAAGTAGCGGTCGTGGCTGACAAACAGCAGTGTGCCGTCAAAGGCCTCCACCGCCTCCTCTATCCACTCTCGGCTGGCAATATCCAGATGGTTGGTGGGTTCGTCCAGAATGAGGAAATTGATCTCCTCATCCATCAGCATACACAGCCGCAGCCGGCTCAGCTCCCCGCCGGACAGCACGCTGACGGATTTGAACACATCCTCCCCCTGAAACTGATACGCGGCCAGACGGTTGCGTGCACTCTGGGGTGTTATGTTCCTCTTGGCATACAGCATGGTGTCCACCAGATTGCGCTCCGGATGGTCGAAGTGGATGACCTGCTCCAAGTATGCCCATTTCACCGATGGACCAAGGCGGATAGAGCCGCCATCGCAGCTTTCCCGCCCTGTCAGCATGTTCAGAAGGGTGGTCTTTCCTGTGCCGTTTTCACCGATCAGGGCAATGCGCTCGCCGCCCTCCACCCGCAGATATATGTCGGAGAACAGCGTTCGGTCATCAAAGGCTTTTGTCACACCACGAAGCTGCAATACCTCGTCACCCTTGAACTCCCGGCTGGCAAACCGGGCGTCCATCTTTTTTGCCTTGGTGGGTTTGGCGGTGGTGCGCATGCGCTCAATGCGCTTTTCCATGCTGAAGGCCCGTTTGTGCAGTGCGTCGTTGCCCATAAAGGCCCACAGGTGCATCTGCTCCGCCGCCTTTTCCAGCTGCTGGATCTTGGCCTGCTCCTTCAGGTACTGCTTCATCCGCTCCTGATAGCGGCGTTCCTTCTCCACGGCGTAAAAGCTGTAATTGCCGGAATAAAATTCCGCCTTGCCGTCCGCCACCTCAATGACCCGTGACACAGTACGATCCAGGAAGTAACGGTCGTGGCTGATGGCCACCACGGTGCCGTGGAATTTGCGCAGATATTCCTCCAGCCACTCCGTGGCCTGCAGATCCAAATGGTTGGTCGGCTCGTCCAGCAGCAGGATATCGGTGTCCTCCAGGATCAACCGCCCCAGATTTACCCGGGTCTTTTCGCCGCCGGACAGCTGGTCAAACAGCTTCTGCCGCATATCGGCGCCGATGGACAGACCGTTGGCCACCTTATTTTTAGCGGTGCCGGTGTCATATCCGCCCAGCGCCTCAAAGCGGGCGGTCAGTTCACCGTATCGCCGCAGCAGTACCTCGTCACTTTCCCCCCGGGACATCCGGGCGGTCAGATCATCCATCTCGGCTTTCAGCGTCTGCATCCGCTCAAAGGCGGAATCCAGCACGTCCTCTACCGTGAAGCCGGCAGGGTAAACAGGGATCTGGGAGATCAGTCCCACCCGCCGTCCGGCGGCAACGACGATCTGGCCGCTGTCCGCCTCCAGCTCGCCGGTCAGCAGACGGAACAGGGTGGTCTTTCCCGCGCCGTTTTTGCCCAGCAGACCCACCCGTTCACCGGTGTCGATCTGGAAGGTGATACCGTCCAGTATTTTCTTTTCCAAATCGAAGGACTTTACAACGTCCTTCACAGAGATATCTACCATATTATTGCGTGTTTGCTTCCAGATCTGCTGTAATGTCAGTAAAGTGCATGGCGTGAGATGCCTTCACCAGTACGGCTGTGCCGGTGGTAAAAGCCTCCCGGATAGCCGGCAGCGCCTCCTGCACCGTGGGGAACCACAAGGCATCGGGATTGGCGTCCCGGATGGCCTGTGCCTTTGTGCCAATGGCTACCACCGTGTCTAACCCCAGTTCCCGGGTCAGCATGCCCATATCCCGGTGGGCTTTTTCCGTCAGATCACCCAACTCGCCCATGTCGCCCAGCACTGCCATGCGGCGGGGATGCTCCGTCTGGGCCAGAATGCGCAGCGCTTCCGCCATGGCCTGAGGATTGGCGTTGTAACAATCGTCAATGATTATGCGTTCGTGGCTCAGGCGTACCAGATGCATCCGGCTGCCCACCGGCCGGTAAGCCGCAATGCCGGACAGGATTTCCTCTTTCGTCATGCCCAGATGCTCACCGATGGCGATGGCCATGGCGGCAGGATAGATCATATACGCGCCGGGAGAGGGGATCGCCACATCATACACATCCCGTGCCGTGGTAACGGTGCAGGTTACACCCTCAATGCCGTGCTCTGCCACGTTGGTGACGTGAACGGCGCAGCGCTGATCCTTCCCACACAGCACCGTCTCAAAGGGCAGCGGCAGTTCCCGCAGCAGCGCGTCGTCGCCGTTGAGGACGGCCAGACCGCCTGCCTGCAAATTCTCAAAAATCTCACACTTGGCCTGCAAAATGCCCTGTCGTGTACCGCCCAGGTTCTCAATATGGGCGTCGCCCACGTTGGTGATCACGGCCACGGTGGGGCGTACCATCTCCCCCAGATAGCGGATCTCACCGAAGTGATTCATGCCGGTCTCAATGACAGCGGCCTGATGCTCCGCCGAGAGATTCAGAAGCGTCAGCGGCGTGCCGATGGCGTTGTTGAAATTGGCCTGAGTTTTCAATGTCGGGAACCGCTGGCACAATACCGCGGCGATCATCTCCTTGGTGGTGGTCTTTCCGGCGGAACCGGTGACCTGCACCACAGGAAGATCGAACTGTTCCCGATACCACGATGCCAGCGCTTTCAGCGCGGCCAGAGTATCCTCCACCCGGATGTAAAATTTGCCGTCCCGCAGGGAGGAGGGCTCTTTGGCCGTCAGACAGCCTGCCGCGCCGCCGACAAGAGCCGCATCCAGATAGTCGTGGCCGTCAAACCGTTCACCGGTCAGGGGAATGAACAGGGTGCCTTCCGGGATGCTGCGGCTGTCGGTGGAGACCGCTGTGATCACGGCGCTGCTGTCTTGCAGCAATGTGCCGCCCACGGCGGCACACAACTGTTGTACGGTACAGGCGTTCATCGTCTTTCCGCCTTTCTGGCGGCCAGCGAATCCATTACGATCTTCTCACACAGATCGGCATAGCTGTAACCGACCTGTGCCGCCTCCTGAGGCACCAGACTGGTGGGGGTCATACCGGGCAGGGTGTTGATCTCCAGACACCACGCTTTGCCGTCGTCGTCCAGCAGGAAGTCGCTGCGGGAGTACACCGCCAGCCCCAGTCCCTGATGAAGCTTCAAGGCCATCTCACCCACCTGATGCCACTCCTCGTCAGTGATGCGCGCGGGGCAGATCTCCTGAGCGCCGTCCTTTTGATACTTGGATACATAGTCGAAGTATGCGCCCTTGGGAATGATCTCCACGGCGGGGAGGTAGCTGTCGCCCAGCACGGCGATTTGAATTTCCCGGCCCTTGATCTTCTTCTCCACCACCACATGACCGCCATAGGGCAGCAGATCATACAGGGCCTTTTCCAGTTCCTCACGGGTATCAGGCAGCGCCATACCGATGGAGCTGCCGCCGTTGACCATCTTCACGGCACAGGGGACCATCAGCTCCTGCGCCAAACGGGGAATATCCTCTTTTGTATAATGTACATCTGCCCAAGGAGCGGTGCGGATCCCCATAGAATCCATCATCCGCTTGGTGACGGCCTTATCCATAGCCATGGCACTGCCCAGATAGCCGGAGCCGGTGTAGGGTACGCCCAGCAGATCCAGCGCCGCCTGAATTCGGCCGTCCTCGCCGTTGGCACCGTGCATGGCCAGAAATACCACGTCCGCCATGGCGCACACGGTCAGTACATCCTTGCCGATCACGGAAGGGCTCTTGTCCTGCCGCGCAGCCCGCACGGCATCCAGATCCGGCGCAGTTTCCTCAATGGCTGCCTTTTCCAGCAGACCATCCGGCGCGTCGAAGATATCCTCCAGCTTGCCATGGTAGTTTTCCAGACCCATGAACATATCCACAAAGATGGCTTGATGTCCCTTTTCCCGCAGCGCGCGGCACACGCCGCTGCCGCTGACCAGTCCCACATGGCGTTCGGTACAGAAACCACCGGACAAAACCACGATCTTCATAAAAAGACCTCCTTATTTATGGCAGATGCCAATACTATACCGATAATATACCTATTATAACAATTTACCAGTATAGCATATTCCGCCGGAGATTACAACATACTTTCCGCAAAAGGCATTTGCCGTTGACTTTTGCCAAAAGGTTGGGTAAAATGAGTACTGCGAGTGGATCAGACAGTCGCGGCGGCAAGGCGAAAGCCTGCCGATGAGGAAAGTCCGGGCTCCACAGGGCAAGGATAACGGGTAACGCCCGCCGAAGGCGACTTCAGGAAAAGTGCAAC
>CAMEER010000060.1 GCA_945915065.1 uncultured Clostridia bacterium
CCTGAACAAGCGCCGCGGCCGCGTCATGGGCATGAACCCCACCGGCGACGGCGAGCAGGTGCTGGAGGCCGAAGTTCCCATGGCCGAGATGATGAGCTACGCCATTGACCTGCGCTCCATGACCCAGTCCCGCGGCACCTTTACCTTTAACTTCGTCCGCTACGAGGATTGCCCCGCTGTGGCGCAGGAGAAGGCTATCGCTGAGGCGAAGGCGCTGGCCGAAGCTGAGTAATTTGGGTAAAACCACATATACTAAAGAACGGTATGGCTTGTGCCATACCGTTCTTTCCTCCCCGTCACACCGGGCATGTGCTCTCCCAAAAATTTCCCCCCGCTTTTTTAAAAATCTCTTTACAACTACAAAAGTATGTGCTATGATACAGATAAAGAATAATTGTTATCAATAAGGAGAGGCGCATATGGAACAGGCTACGCGATACAGTCCCAAGCGGGAAGCGATCCTGCAATGCCTGCGCTCCACCACCTGTCATCCTTCGGCGGAATGGTTATATACCCAGTTGAAACCCCAGATCCCCAACCTATCCCTTGCCACTGTGTACCGCAATCTGGCTCGGTTCCGCAGTGAGGGTAGGGTACAGGTTATCGGCTGCGTGGATGGTGAGGATCGCTACGACTATAATATGGAACCCCATGGTCACTTTATCTGCCGCACCTGCGGCGCGGTGATCGATCTGCCCTCTATTCCGGTGAATGCCCCGGATCTGTCACAGGTCGGCAGGGGAGAGGGCTACAGCGTCACTTTCTATGGCTGCTGCAATGCCTGTCTGGCAAAAAAAGAAAGCTGTTGACAAGAGTCGTTTTCGGAATGAACCGAAAGCGGCGTCAAATCATAAAACAAATATTTCATATCAAAACGGAGGTAAAAATTATGAAGAAGTGGGTCTGTCCTGTTTGCGGCTATGTTCATGAAGGCGATGTTCCCCCCGCAGAGTGCCCTGTTTGCCATGTTGCCGGTGAAAAGTTCACCCTGCAGGCCGAGGAGAAGACTTGGGCTGCCGAGCATGTAGTGGGCGTCGGCAAGGTGTTTGGCGACAACGTTCCCGAGGAAGTCCGCCAGCAGATCATTGACGGTCTGCGCGCCAACTTCGAGGGCGAGTGCACTGAGGTCGGTATGTATCTGGCTATGGCTCGCGTGGCACATCGCGAGGGCTATCCCGAGATCGGCATGTACTGGGAAAAGGCCGGCCTGGAGGAGGCTGAGCACGCTGCCAAGTTCGCTGAGCTGCTGGGCGAGGTCGTCACCGACAGCACCAAGAAGAACCTTGCGATGCGCGTTGATGCCGAGAACGGCGCCACCATGGGCAAGTTCGAGCTGGCCAAGCTGGCAAAGCAGTACAATCTGGATGCCATTCACGATACCGTCCATGAGATGGCCCGCGACGAGGCCCGTCACGGCAAGGCTTTCGAGGGCCTGCTGAAGCGCTACTTCTAATTGAACGGAAGAAGGTACTGTCATGGATAAGTATGTTTGCCCCTGCGGCTACGTCTATGATCCCGCGGTAGGCGATCCCGAGAACGGCATCGCCCCCGGAACCCCCTGGGAGAGGGTCCCTGCGGATTGGGTCTGCCCCACCTGCGGTCTGGGCAAGGACGCCTTCGAGAAGGAATGATCCTTTTCCGGGAATAACCCAGGAATACAGAAAATGAACAGAGGAAGCACCCGCCCGGTGCTTCCTCTGTTTTTTTAGGGCATGGATCCTGTTACCGCTGTCCCTTGTCGTAGGGGATACCCTCCGCCTTGGGCGCGCGGGACTTCTTGGACGTGAAGGCCAGCACGATCAGCGTGATAATGTAGGGCAGCATACGGTACAGGTGGGAGCTGACGCCGATCTCCGCCAGCCAATAGACGCCGTCGCCGTTGATGTCCAGGCTGGAATACGCGGCGGCGATGCACTTGAACAAGCCGAACAGCAGGGAAGCACCGGCAATATTCAAAGGCTTCCAGTTACCGAAGATCATAACGGCCAGCGCCAGGAAGCCGAAGCCCGCCACGTCGCCGTTGGAGCTGCAGTTGGCGGTGGTCAGAGCGTAGACAAAGCCGCCCATACCGGCCAGTGCGCCGGAGATGGTGGTGCCGGCGTAGCGCATCTTATAGACGTTGATGCCCAGAGAGTCCGCTGCCTGAGGATTCTCACCGCAGGAGCGCAGCCGCAGGCCGAAGCGGGTCTTGTACAGCAGGATGGACAGGACCACAAATATGATCAGGCAGATATAGGTGGCCAGATAGACCTTATGCAGGAAGGTGTTGCCGAAAAAGCCCAGATCTGCGGTCTTGTCAAAGCCCAGCGTGGTCTTTTTGATCATGAACCAGCTGGCAGAGTCGCCGGTAGCCATCTGCAGGGTGTTCTGGTTGGCGATAATGCGAATCAGAAACAGCACCAGCGCCGGCGCCATCAGGTTCAGGGCCGTACCGCCGATGGTCTGGTCGGCCCGCAGGTTGATGGAGGCAAAGCTCAGCAGCAGGGAGAATAGTGCGCCCAGCAGCGCCGCCGCCAGCATGGCCAGCAGCTCAAAGCCCTGCAAAGCCACCCAGTCACCGGCAGCCTTGGCCGCGTCAAAGACATGAGCCTGCTGCATCACGCGGACGAACAGAACGCCCACGAATGCGCCGAAGATCATAATACCTTCCAGCGCCAGATTGATGATACCGCTGCGCTCGGCGAATACACCGGCCAGTGCCACGATCATCAGGGGGATCGCATAGATCAGCGTTTGCTGGATCAGGAACGTCATGCTTCCTCCCCTCCTTTCTCAGTGTCCACAGTGGGTTCCGGCGATGGCTCCGTATCCAGCGGCTGCGCCGCCGCTTCAGGCGGCACCGGCGCGGTGGTGGGATGTGCGGTGGCCTCCACAGCCTTGCGCTTTTTGCGCCCGGTCAGCATCATGCGGATCACCAGCGAGAAAGCGGACAGATACACAATGACGGAAATAATCACGTCGGTGATGTATTCGTTATAGGCCGTCAGGTTGGTCAGCTGCATACCCACGATATCCAGCATGGCCATGAAGATGCCGGTGAAGATCACGGCGATGGGGTTGTTGACCGCCAGCAGCGCCACAGGAATCCCGTTGAAGCCCACGCCGGGCAGGGCCTGATAGGTGTTCCAGTAGAACTCGGTGTTGCCGCTGAGCCAGTACAGCGCGGCGCCGGCGCCGGCCAGCGCGCCGGCAATGGCCATGGACAGCACGATATTGCGCTTATCGGGGATACCGGCGTAGCGGGCCGCATGGCGGTTGGCGCCGCAGGCCTTCAGCTCGTAGCCGAACACCGTCTTCTCCATGATGATGTACACCACGATGGCCAGAATGATGGCCACCAGAATACCGGCATTGACCTGGGAGCCGGGAAACAGCTGATCCAGTCCCAGCTTGGGTGTGGCCACACCGTTGAAGGTGGTCTTGTAGATGTAACCGGACTTCGTGCCTTCTGTTACGTTCTTGAAGCTGCTGATATCAAACATCCAGGTGACAAGATTGGCTGCGATCCAGTTGGTCATGATGCAGGCCAGCACCTCGTTGATATTCAGCAGCGCCTTCAGCAATCCGGGGATCGCACCCCACAGGGCGCCAGCCAGCATACCGCCCAGAAAGGCCAGCAGCCAGATGATGCCCACGGGCACGGACTCGGAGGGGATGCCCAGCGCGACGGACAGCGAGACAAGCGTACCCATCAGATACTGGCCGGGCGCGCCGATATTGAACAGGCCCGTCTTGAAGGCCACCGCCACGGAAAGGCCGGTCATGATCAGCGGCATGGCGCGGAAGAGCATATTGCCCACATTCTGGGCGTTAAAGCCCCAGGTCAGCGCGCCCGCAGCGTCGCGGCCTGTGCTGAGGATGCCGGCAAAAATCAGCCGGACGCCCTCCCACATACCGGCAGTGGTGATCTTCTGCTCCGCCAGGCCCACAATAATGACCACGATGCTGCCCAGCAGCAGGCCGGCCAGGATGGACAGCAGAGAGGCCAGGACCTTCTTGGTGCCATTCTTGGCATACAGATCTGTCAGTTTTTGCTTCACGCCGTCTCACCCTCTTTCTTGTCCGCCCGCTTGGCGCCGGCCATATAGAGGCCCAACTCCTGCACGGTGATCTGCTTCGGGTCGAACTCACCCACGATCTCACCCTCGTACATGACCAGGATGCGGTCGGAAAGGCTCATGACCTCGTCCAGCTCCAGGGATACCAGCAGCACTGCCTTGCCGGCGTCACGCTGTTTCACCAGTTCCTTGTGTACGTTTTCGATCGCGCCCACGTCTAGGCCGCGGGTAGGCTGGACCGCTACGATCAGCGGCTTGTTGCGGTCCACCTCGCGGGCGATGATCGCCTTCTGCTGGTTGCCGCCGGACATACTGCGGGCGGTGGTCACGGGGCCCTGTCCGCTGCGGATATCGTATTCCTCGATCAGCCTCTCGGCGTAGGCACGCACCGCGTCCTTTTTGATAAAGCCGCCCTTTTCGAATTCCGGCTCCTTATACCGCTGCAGCACCAGGTTCTGCTCCAGCGTAAAATCCAGCACCAGGCCGTGCTTGTGCCGATCCTCGGGGATGTGGCTCATACACTCTCCACGGCGACGGATGCTGGCGTGGGAGATATCCTTGCCGCACAGTGTCACCGTGCCGCCATTGCTCTTATCCAGGCCGGTGAGCGCGTGAATGAACTCCGTCTGTCCGTTGCCGTCGATACCGGCGATACAGAGTATCTCGCCGGCGCGTGCATCAAAGCTGACGTGGTCCACGGCGTTGCGCTTGTGGGTATGAGAGGGCACACACAGATCCCGGACCTTCAGCACCACATCCGTGGGCTTGGCCGGCTCCTTTACGACCTCCAGCTGCACCGGGCGGCCCACCATCATGTTGGACAGCTCCTGCTTGTTGGTGTCGCAGGTGTTCACGGTACCCACATAGCGGCCCTTACGCAGAACCGTCACCCGGTCCGCCACCGCCATGATCTCGTTGAGCTTGTGAGAGATGAAGAGGATGGATTTCCCCTCCGCCGTCAGGTTCTTCATAATGGCCATCAGCTCGTCGATCTCCTGGGGCGTCAGCACGGCGGTGGGCTCGTCGAAGATGAGGATCTCGTTGTCGCGGTAGAGCATCTTCAGGATCTCGGTACGCTGTTGCATACCCACAGTGATATCCTCCACCTTGGCGTCCAAGTCCACGTGCAGGCCGTACCGCTTGGAGAGCTCCTCGACCTTCCTCCGCGCTTCCTTTTTCTGCAGGAAGCCGCACTTCGTCGTTTCGGCGCCCAGAATGATGTTGTCCAGCACGGAGAATACCTCCACCAGCTTGAAGTGCTGGTGGACCATGCCGATACCCAGTGCCGTGGCATCGTTGGGATCGTTGATCTTCACCGTCTGGCCGTTCTTGCGTATCTCGCCCGCCTCGGGCTGGTACAGGCCGAACAGCACGCTCATCAGCGTGGATTTGCCGGCGCCGTTTTCGCCCAGCAGCGCGTGGATCTCTCCCTTTTTCAGTTGGAGGGTGATATCGTCGTTGGCCTTGATGCCGGGGAACTCCTTGGTAATGTGAAGCATCTCGATCACATACGAGGGAGTCTTATCCATGCCGCCACCTACTTTCCTCTATTATTTTGCCTAATGGCGATAAAGGCATAAATTTATTATATAGCATATATGCACAGATTGCAAGAAAAACAGCGGCGTTTTACGCCTCACATCACGCGCTTGACGCAAAAAAAAGAGACGCCCGTAGGCGTCTCTTTTTTGTTAAGTACGTTCCGATTACTTGACCAGGTTCAGGGTCAGGCTGTCGGTGCTGTCCAGCTTGGAGTAGTCGTTGTCGACGACCAGAGAACCATCGGCCATCTTGGCCAGCATGGCGTTGTAGTCGTCCACAGTCCACTTGGTCAGGGACCAGGTAGCGGTGGGCAGGCCCACAGCGTTGTCCTTGGCGCCCAGGGTCACGAAGGTGCCGCCGATCTCGTCGAAGGAACCGTCATAGACCTTGCCGCAAGCCCACTGCACGGAGGCGGACAGGCCCTTCATAGCGGAGGTGATAACGGTATCGGACTGGCTGGACTGGTCAACGTCCACGCCCACCACGGCGCCGTCGTTAGCGGCAGCGGCAGCGGCGACAGACTGGAACATATTACCGCCGCAGGCGAAGATGACCTCGGTGCCGTTCTCATACCAGCCGGAAGCCATGGTCTGCAGCTCGGTGGAAGCGGAGAAGGAAGCGCCATACAGCCAGGAGTAGTTCATCTCGACCTTCACGCCCATCTCAGCAGCAGCAGCGGAAGCGCCCTGCACGAAGCCGTAGCCGTAACGGCAGCAAGCGGGGTTGTCGCCGCCGCCACCACCGGTGAAGCCCAGCTTGGTGTAGCCTTCCTTAACAACAGCGTAACCGGCCAGATAGCCGCACTGCTCTTCCTGGAAGCAGATGCCCAGAACGTTCTTCAGGGCGGTGCCGTCCTCGGTGGTCACAGCGCTGTCGCGGTCCACGAACACGAACTTGACATCGGTGAACTCAGCAGCGGCCTTGGTCAGGGCAGTGGCCTGCATAAAGCCGGCAGCCACGATGACCTTGGCGCCGCCCTCGGCAGCAGCCTTCATGGCATCGTAACGGTCGTCATCGGTAGCCTGGTCGCCGTTGGCGGGCTGATAATACTTGTAGCTCAGGCCGTTGTTGGCAGCGTACAGCTTCACGCCGTCGAAGGTGCCCTGGTTGAAGGACTTATCCTTCAGCTGGCCAACGTCGGTGACGAAAGCGATCTC
>CAMEER010000061.1 GCA_945915065.1 uncultured Clostridia bacterium
TAGAATTCCTGCTCACCGGCGGTGAAAACGAACTCCTTACCACACTCTTTGCAAACTAAAGTCTTGTCTTCGTACATGATTTTACCCTCTCTTTGAGAAATATATTGCGTTCAGCCTTTGCTGATATCGCCGGATTGAAGTTGCCGTCCGATCTTACGGCGTATACGCTGCACAGCATTTTCCACCGATTTCGGCGGTTTGCCCACAGTTTCTGCGATCTCTCGGCATGTGAGACCGTCCAAATAGTACCCTAAAATCTCAGCTTCGAAGGCGGATAACTGTTTGCATGTGTACTCCAGCAGACTGGCGGTTTTTTCCCGATCGATCAGCAAGACCTCGGGGTCGACCTGTGCAAAAGCGAGACTGACGTCAAAGAATGAGGGATTCAGGGGAATTGCTTGATTCAGAGGTTGGTGTTTGCCGGAAGAAGCGGCCTTAAGAACCGAGTAGAGACGCCGACGGATGCATACATCGGCAAAGGTACTGAACATCGCAGCCTGCGTGGGATCGTACTCACGCATGGCTTTTATCAGCCCCAGCATCCCCTCCTGCAGCAGATCCTCACTGTCGCCGCCGGCAAGGAAATAGGGCCGGGCTATACTACGCACCAAACGGTGATACCGTGCGGCCAAGACCTCCTCGGCATTTCGATTACCGGATTGACAGGCAGCGCACAGCTGTTCATCACTTAGCGTCTCCAGATAGGCAAAACGAGCCTCTTTGCTATTTACCATTATCTATTATACCTTTTCGATAAAGAATTTGTCAAGCTATCCGTGAAAATTTGTCATAATATCCGTTTTTTTATATACTTTTTACCACTTCTGACAAATCCTCCGCTATTTTGCGGGCAATTTCGTCGGTTCTTGCCTCCACCATCACACGGATCAGCGCCTCAGTACCGGAGGGGCGGAGCAAAATCCGCCCTTCTTCACCTAACGCTTTCTCCCGCTCCCGTACTGCCTGCTGCAATGCAGGAGAAGCCATGATCCGCTCTTTTTCGCCGGGGACATGGGACAGCGCCACATTGATCAGCTCCTGCGGATACTGCGCACAGCACCCTGCCAACTCTGAAGCAGGCTTTCCGGAGGCTTTCAGCGCCTTGAGAAACTGCAGCGCCGTCAACTCGCCATCGCCGGTGGTGGCATATTCCCGGAAGATCATATGTCCGGACTGCTCGCCGCCGATGGCATAGTCGCACGCCACCATTTCTTCCAGCACATGCCGATCCCCTACTGCCGTGCAGACCAGATTGATTCCTTCTCTGCGGCAGAATTCATGCAGGCCGAGATTCGACATCACCGTGGCCACCACCGTGTTATTGGTCAGCTTTCCGTTGCGGCGCAGTTCCGCACCGCACACGGCCATGATCTTATCGCCGTCAATGCTATGACCCTTTTCATCCACCAGCAAACAACGGTCCGCATCACCGTCGAAAGCGATGCCAAGCTGATACTTTCCCGCTACCGTCATGGTGGCAAGGTGTTCAAGATGCGTGGAGCCGCAGCCATTGTTGATGTTGACGCCGTCCGGGTCGATGTTGATGAAATCCGCCATTACCGGCAACCGCTGAAAGAGGTCCGGTGCCGTAGCGGCAGCGGCGCCGTTGGCGCAGTCCACCAAAACCCGCAGTCCCGACAGGTCGCAGCCGATGGTAGCGATCAAATGGTCGATATAGTCCGCGTGCATTTCCTGCGCACTGTTGCGGCAGCGGCCCAGTTCACTGCCGGATTTGACCGGCATTTCCGCATGATTCAGGATCAACTGCTCCACACGCTCCTCCATGGCGTCAGACAGCTTATACCCCTGCGCGTTGAACACCTTGATGCCGTTATACTCATAAGGATTATGGCTGGCGGAAATGACCACGCCGGCATCCGCCTTTTCCTGTATGGTCAAAAACGCTACCGCAGGTGTTGGGATCGTGCCCAGCAGCAGTGCGTCGCCGCCTACGGAGCAAATGCCGGCCACGAGCGCCGCCTCCAGCATATCCGATGAAATGCGCGTATCCTTACCAATGGTAATCAGCGGATTGCGGCCCAACTCCTCCTGCAAAACCACAGTCACCGACTGACCCACCTGAAACGCCAGCTCCGCTGTCAGCGTTTTTCCCACAATGCCGCGGATACCGTCCGTCCCGAATAATTTACCCATCTTCATTCTCCCTCATAGTTCCAGCTGTGTCTGGCCCATAAACTCCACATGCAGATGCTCATACGCCTTACGGGTCACACAGCGGCCCCGGGGCGTTCGGGTCAGGAATCCAAGCTGCATTAAATACGGCTCATATACATCCTCAAGCGTCACCGACTCCTCGCCAATGGTGGCCGCCAGTGTATCCAAACCCACCGGGCCGCCGCCATAGTTCTCAATGATAGCACGCAGCATCCGCCGGTCCACCTGATCCAGTCCCAGATAATCCACCTCCAGTGCCAACAGCGCGCTGTCAGCCACCCGGCGGGTGATGACGCCATCCGCCTTCACCTGCGCGAAGTCGCGGACACGGCGCAGCATACGGTTGGCGATACGGGGCGTCCCTCGGGAACGCCGTGCGATCTCCATGGCGCCGTCCGCATCAATGGGCACCTCTAAAATACCGGCGCTGCGGGTCACGATCTGACACAGTTCCTCCGGCGTATACAGTTCCAGCCGCAGCGTCACGCCAAAACGATCCCGCAGCGGGGCCGACAGCGATCCCGCCCTGGTCGTAGCGCCGATCAGCGTGAAATGGGGCAGATCCAGCCGGATGGAGTTGGCGGAAGGCCCTTTGCCGATGATGATATCAATGGCATAGTCCTCCATGGCCGGATACAGGATCTCCTCCACTGCCCGGTTCAGCCGGTGGATCTCATCCACAAAAAGAATATCATTCTCATTGAGGTTGGTCAGCAGCGCCGCCAGATCGCCCGGCTTTTCAATGGCAGGGCCGGAGGTAATGCGAATATTGACGCCCATTTCAGCAGCAATAATGCCCGCCAGTGTCGTCTTGCCCAGTCCCGGAGGGCCGTGCAGCAGCACATGATCCAGCGACTCACCGCGACGGCGCGCCGCCTCGATGAACACGGCAAGGTTTCCTTTTGCCTTCTCCTGTCCGATGTATTCCTTCAGGGTATGAGGCCGCAGTGACTTCTCCTGGGCGTCCTCCGGCAGGAAGGTGGTGGATACAATGGGCTCTTCGTAAATGTCGCTTCCGTAATCGATGCTCACGTTGTCCCCTCCCCTACTTTACCATGCGCTTGAGCGCCTGGCGGATGATCTCCTCCAGCGGCAATGCGTCCATATCGATGCCCTTCAAGGCCGCCGCCACCTCGGAGGCGCTGTAGCCCAGTACCGCCAGTGCCGCGCTGGCCTCTCGAACTTTATCGTCCGGTACTGCAATAGACGGCATAATACCGGTATCCCCGGAAAACGACGGCTGCTCCTTTGCCAGCTTATCTTTCAATTCCAGAATGATACGCTGCGCGATCTTTTTGCCAATGCCGGGCGCAGCCGTCAGGGCCTTTTCATCGCCCATCACCACCGCCATGGCCAGATTGGCCGGTGTATTGGCCGAGAGAATGGACAGCGCCGCCTTGGGACCCACACCGGAGACGCCCAGCAGCAGCTTGAAGCTGTGCAGCTCACTTTGAGTGGCAAAACCAAACAGCTCCACCGCGTCCTCCCGGACGTTCATGTAAGTATACAGTTTAGCCCGCTCCCCTTTTTTCAGCTGTGACAGGGTATAGTTGGTGGTGGCACAGGCATAGCCCACACCGCCGCAGTCGATCACGGCCAGATTGGCCTCCATCTCGGCCACAACGCCGTTCAGGTAGTAAAACATGGTCACACAGTCTCCTTTACATGGGGATCCGCACGCCGCAGCAGACTGGTAGCGCTGCGGGCATGGCAGATGGCAATAGCCAGGGCGTCGGCGGCGTCGTCCGGCTTTGGGATGGTCTTCAGCTTCAACAGGCGGCGGGTCATATCCATCACCTGCTTTTTCTCCGCAAGCCCATACCCTACCACCGCCTGCTTCACCTGCATGGGGGTATATTCGTAGATAGGCAGATGCATTTTTTCCGCCATACACAGGATCACGCCTCGGGCATGAGCCACCGCGATACCGGTGGTGATATTCTTGCTGAAGAACAGTTCTTCGATGGCCATTTCATCCGGTTGGAACTGTCGGATCAGCTCTTGTAAATCATTTTCGATCTGGGTCAAACGCGCCGCCAGAGGCAGGCCCGGCGGCGTATGGATGGCGCCATACTGCACCATCTTCTGTGTCGCCCCGGCGCAGTCCAGCACGCCGAAACCCACGATGGCAACACCGGGATCTATCCCCAAAATACGCACGGCGATCCCTCCCCATACTAATTCAATTTATTATACTCTTTTTCACCGTTTATGGCAATACCAAAGAAAGTGCAAAAGGAAATGGCATCCAGGCCACAAGAAAAAAGAGAGCCGTCCCGGCTCTCTTTCTTTTGGCTTCACCGATACGTCACAGAATAATGCAGATCAGTCCGCCGCCGCCTTCGTTGATGATACGCTCCAGCGCCTGCCGCAGTTTGGCCTGTGCGTCCGCCGGCATCCGTTTCAGCTTGGCCTGCAGGTCCTCCCCTACGATCTCGTGGAAGCTGCGGCCGAAGATGTTGGAATTCCAGATCTTACTGGTATCCCCCTCAAATTCCTGCAGCAGATAATTGACCATATCCTCCGACTGCTTTTCGTTGCCTACAATGGGTGAAACTGTTGTCTCGATATCCGCCCGGATCATATGGATAGACGGTGCGCTGGCTCTCATGCGCACACCGTAGCGTCCCCCCTGCCGGACGATCTCCGGATCCTCCAGATCCAGCTCCTCAACACTGGGCATCACAATACCGTAGCCATTTTCCCTTGCGGATTGCAGCGCCTCCGCCACCTTATCGTACTCCTTTTTTGCAGTTCCCAGCTGTGTCAGCAGCTGCATCAGATCGCCGTCATCGCTGACACTCAGGCCTGACTGCTGGCTGATGGTATCGTAAAACATGCTGCGGGGTAATTGCAGATCGGCCTCCGCCACACCGATGCCGAGATTGATGCTGCGGATAGATGCGGCTTGTATCGCTTCACATGCCTGCATTTTCTCAAGAGCAGCGTCCAATTCCCGTATATGGCACAGGCCCTTTGCTTCCTCCCGCACCGTCTGATAAATGCTGCTTTTGATGGGATGCTCCGCCGGCAGCGCTTCTACCCAGCTTGGCAGATAGAGATACAGCTCCTGCAAAGGAAACTCAAAAAGCAGACTCTGCATTAAAGCGGTAATATCCTGTTCGTTCATTGTCAGACAATTGACGGGAATACACTTCACATCATACCGCCCCGCGATTTCGCCGGCGATGCCGTGCGCGCGCTCACTGTCCGGATCGCTGGAGTTCAACAGCACCACAAAGGGCTTTCCGATCTCCTTCAGTTCCCGGATCACCCGTTCCTCTGCTTCTTCGTAATCCTGTCGTGGAATATCCGTCACCGTACCGTCCGTGGTAATGACAATGCCCACAGTAGAGTGATCGGTAATCACCTTCTGTGTGCCGATCTCCGCCGCCTCTGTCATGGGGATCTCGTAATCGTACCAGGGCGTCATCACCATGCGGGGCGCCAGATCCTCAAACTGCCCCACAGCGCCGGGCACCATATATCCCACACAGTCAATAAGCCGCACGGAGAAGCTGACGCCTTCCTCCAGCTTTACCTCCACAGCCTCCTCCGGTACAAACTTCGGTTCGGCGGTCATAATGGTGCGCCCCGAACCGCTTTGGGGCAATTCATCCTTTGCCCGGTCGCGTCGATATACATTGTCGATATGGGGGATCACCTGTGTTTCCATAAAACGCTTGATAAAGGTGGACTTCCCTGTTCTGACTGGTCCCACCACGCCGATATACACACTGTTCTGCGTCCGTGCCGCCATGTCCTGATAGATACCTGTGGATCGATTCATAGTACCTTCCTCCGCTGCTGTTTTTACTGCATTATTATGTGGCTATGCCGCGCAATATGCAAAATTTCTGTACCATTTTTCAGGATGCAGTTGAACATAAGTGTACTTGTCAAGAAAAGTGGACACAAAAAATATTTATTTTTTGATTTGTTTT
>CAMEER010000062.1 GCA_945915065.1 uncultured Clostridia bacterium
ATGCGGATATCCATGCGGCTGAGATTGGAGGCCGCTTCCGCGATCCGCTGCCAGTCGCTCTCCCGCAGATTGCCGGTGGTGAGCCGCTGGTTCTCCACCAGCCCCTCGGCGGCAATGAGACGGGTCACCAGCTGCTCCCGGGACATTTCCAGCGAGAAAATGGCCACCGTCTTGCCGGAGGTTTTGGCCGCCGACAGCGCCACGTTCAGCGCCAGACTGGTTTTACCCATACCGGGGCGGGCCGCCAGCAGCAGCAGGTCGGATTTATTCAGACCGTTGATCTTGCTGTCCACGGCGGACAATCCGGTGGACAATCCGGGCAGCTTCGCCCCGCTGTTGGACAGCTCCTCCAGACGGGTCATCACGTCCTGCAGGACCTGACTGACAGGCACCATGCTCTGGCCGCTGCGGCCGCGGCGGATGGCGTAGACCTTCTGCTCGGCGGATTCCAGCATGTCGCCTGCGGAGGCGCCGCCCTCCTGCACCATGGCAGTGATGTTGGCTGCGGCGGTGGCCACCTGCCGCATCAGCGCCTTGTCCCGCACGATTTTGACATACTCATTGACATTGGCGGAGGTAGGCGTCACCTCCATCAGCTGCAGCAGATAGGGGCGGGTGGCTTCGGTATAGGTGCCGTTTTTCTCCATTTCGCTGGCAACCGTCACGCCGTCCACCGGCTGGGAGTAGACGAACATGTGGGCGATGGTCTCAAAGATCTCCCGGTTCTGCCGCAGGTAGAAATCCTCCGCCTGCAGCTGATCCATCACATCCTTGACACAATCGCCGTCGATCAGCATGGAGCCCAGCACCGCCTGCTCCGCCTCGGCGGAGTGGGGCATGCCCCGCATCAACAATTCGTCCATCATCACACCTGCCTTTTGCAAAAGCCTCGCAGAGTTCGCGCCCACAGGCGCGGAATAATCACATCATTTTTCTGACGACATGTGCGCCGGCAAAGTTTACTTTTCCTCCACCACCAGCACGTTGACGATGCCGTTGATCTCATAGCCCAGCTTGGCCTTCACCTGATAGGTGCCGTAGGACTTGATGGGCTCGTCAATGACCAGCTTCTTGCTGTCCACGTCCATATCGTACTGGGCCTTCAGTGCATCGGCGATGGCGGCGCTGGTGACGGCGCCGAACAGCTTGCCCTCGGCGCCGCCCTTGGCGGCGATCTTTACCTGGCAGCCCTGCAGCTTTTCCGCGATAGCTTCGGCGGCAGCCTTGGCCTCCGCGTCTGCCTTGGCCTTGGCCTTGTCACGCAGCTTCATGGTGTTCACAGCGTCGGCGGTGGCAGGTACGGCCAACCCCTTGGGGATCAGATAGTTGCGGGCATAGCCCTCGGCGGCCTCGATCATCTGGCCTTTCTTTCCCTTGCCGCGCACGTCCTGCGTCAAAATAATCTTCATAATCGTATCCTCCTATGTTACAAAATCCGGTTTCTCTATGTCAGTCCTCGAAATACTTGTCAATAGCCGCCAGCAGCTTGGCCTTGGCTTCCGCCACGGTAATGCCCCTGGCCTGACCGCCTGCGGTAGTGGAATTGCCGCCGCCGCCCAGCGCCTCCAGGATCACCTGCACGTTTATCTCACCCAGCGAGCGGGCGGACATATACACGCCGTCATCCTTGCGGTACAGCACAAAGGAGGCGCGGATGCCCCGGATGGTCAGCAGCTCATCGGCGGCCTTGGCGGCGGTGACCCGGTCATAGGCCTCGTCGGATGCCACTACGGCGATGTCTTCGTGATAGATCTCCGCCTGCCGCATAATGGCGTAGCGGGTCACCATGGCGTCCAGATCGCTCTGGAACATACGCTGCACGTCCTGGGTGTCGGCGCCTACCCGCCGCAGGTAGGCCGCCGCCTCGAAGGTACGGCCGCCGGTGCGGTTGGTGAAATTCTTGGTATCCAGCACGATGCCGGCCAGCAGCGCCTCCGCTTCGCACCGCAGCACGTCAGTGGGCTCCACCAGATACTGCATCAGCTCCGTGATCAGCTCGCTGGCGGAACTGGCGTAGGGCTCGTGATAGTTCAGCGTCATCTTGTCGATGTAGCTGTTGCCCCGGCGGTGATGGTCGATGACCGCCACACGGGTACAGCTTTCCAGCAGCGGCTCAGACTCCACACTGTCCGGCCGGTTGGTATCCACCACCACCAGCAGCGTATTCGGCTGGGCGTGGAGGAAGGCCGTGTCGCCGGAGACGAATACGCCTGCGTATTCCGGCTGCTGCTGCAGGGAGCGCAGCACAGGATGGGCGGCGTTGTTCTCCATGTCGATGACGATCTGCGCCTTTTTGCCCAGCTTGCGGCTGATGCAGCAGATGCCGGCCGCCGCACCCAGCGAATCCATATCGGCGTACTTGTGGCCCATGACGTAGATGTTGCGGGCGTCCTGGATCAGCTCCCGCAGGGCGTTGGCCATCACGCGGGACTTGACCTTGGTGCGCTTTTCCGTGGTCTTGGACCGGCCGCCGTAGAACTCGAAGTTGTTGCGGTCCTTCACCACCGCCTGATCGCCGCCGCGGCTCAGGGCCATCTCCAGCGCCAGGTCGGCGTTTTTGAACAGCGCGTCAAAGCTGTCGCCGTCCCGGCCCAGACCGATGGACAGCGTGGCGTTGACTCCGCCGCTTTCGATGGTGCGCACCGTGTCCAGCACTTCAAACTTCTTTTCGGCAAAGACGGCAAAGTCCTTCTCCTCCATGACAAACAGATACCGGTCCCGGTCATAGCCCAGCAGCAGGGCGCCGCTGCCGGCGCACCAGTCGTTGAGCTTGCCCTCGATCTCCGCCAGCAGCGCCGAACGCTTGCTCTCCGGGCAGGCCTTCATCAGATCCTCATAGTTGTCGATCATCAGAATGGCCACCGCCGGACGGGTCATCTCCAGCGTCTGGCGCATCTGCTCGGCTTCCGTGATATCCAGCCAGTAGGTGGTGGCCAGCATACTGTGGTCGCCCTTCAACTGGTCGGGATGGCTCAGCGCGCCGTATACCCGGTAGGTGCGGTGGTTCCACACCACCGACTCCGGACATTCCCGCTTGCCCTCCAGCAGCCAGTGGCCGTCAAAGCCCGGCACCACATCGTTTACCATCGATTCGAACATTTTTTCCTTCAGACCCGTCAGCGCCAGAAACCGGTCGTTGCCCCACAGGATCTCGCCGGTGTTCAGATCGAATACCAGCATGGGCAGCGGCGCGTACAGCATGTTGCTGGAACGGGCGGTGTCGATACCGCCGCTGACCCGATCCAGATACTGCCGCACACTGTGCTGTGCCATCCGGTTGCGCCGCACACCCACATAGAGCACCAGCACGGAGACCAGCGCCTCGGCGATGGCCAGCAGCGGTGAAAAGGGGATCGTGGCTACCACAAAGGCCGTCAGGCATAAACCGTAGAGCATGATATTGGTGCGGAAGCCACGGATCAGTTTTTTACTCAAGGCGGACACCTCACTTCACAGATGGGAATACCACTCCAATTTACAATCATTACTGTATTATAGCACACCTCTTCTCTTATCACAACAGCAAAAATATGATTTTGGGCGGGGGATACGTCTGCGTGCTTTCCTGCGGCAGTCAGCCTCCGGACGGCAAACATACTGCCGCCGGCGAAGAACGGCGAAAGACGGCGAAAAGTTGGGGGTGTACAAAAGGGGAAAAGTGTGCTATAATTTATGCACAACGCAGAATTTTTTGCGATTTTTTTGGTTGTTTCGCAGGGCGATGCGGCCTTGCGGTGATATAGAGACCGCCGTGCCGGCGGCGCAATATAGCACAATTCAACATACGGACATCCGGGGCGAACGCTCCGATGCCCCCGGCGATGCAGGGCCGGCAGGACATCGGGCCGCCTTTGTTTTGCTGCATATTTTGCGGAAAAACAGCCCTTTTCCGGGCGCCTTTCCGTGCATTTTCCCCCGGAAACGCCGTATATCACACTTAATTTCCATACAGAAAAGGAGTTTTTATGGCAGAAAAGTTTAAAATCATTCCCCTTGGCGGTCTCAACGAGATCGGCAAAAACATGACCGCATATGAATACGGCGGCGAGATCATCGTGGTGGACTGCGGCATGGCGTTCCCCGGTGACGATATGTACGGCATTGACTGCGTCATCCCCGATGTCAGCTATCTGGTGAAGAACCACAACCGGCTCCGGGGGCTGTTTATCACCCACGGGCATGAGGATCATATCGGCGCCATTCCCTACGTTCTCAAGCAGATCAATATGCCCATTTACTGCACCCGCCTGACCGCGGGCCTGATCAAGCTGAAGCTGCAGGAGCACGGGCTGCTGCAGACCACCAAGCTCATCACGGTGGAGGCGGGGCAGACCATTCGGGCCGGAAAATTTCAGGTGGAGTTCATTCATGTGAACCACTCCATCGCCGACTCGGTGGCGTTTGCCATCCATACCCGCATGGGCACGGTGGTGCATACCGGCGACTTCAAGATCGACTCCACCCCCATCGACGGGGAGGTCATCGACCTGGCCCGATTCGGCCAGCTGGGCCGGGAGGGCGTGCTGGCGCTGCTGGCGGACTCCACCAATGTGGAGCGCCCCGGCTACACCATGAGCGAGAAGGCGGTGGGCAAGACCTTTGCCCGCCAGTTCTCCAACTGTGACAAGCGCATCATTGTCACCACCTTTGCCAGCAATGTCCACCGCATCCAGCAGGTGCTGGACGCCGCCGCCGCCTGCGGCCGCAAGGTAGCCGTCACCGGCCGCAGCATGGAGAACATCATGAAGGTGTCCACGGAGCTGGGGTACATGAAGGTGCCCAAAAACACGATGATGGATATTCACAAGATCAAGGGCCTGCCGCTGAACCAGCAGGTGATCGTCACCACCGGCTCTCAGGGCGAGGAGATGAGCGCCCTGTACCGCATGGCTTTCTCCACTCATAAGCAGGTGGACATCGGCGCCGGCGACAAGGTGATCATCTCCGCCAGCGCCATCCCCGGCAACGAGGTGACGGTGGGACGGGTCATCAACGAGCTGTTCCGCAAGGGCGCGGACGTGGTGTATGACAAGGCGGACATGCTGCATGTGTCCGGCCACGCCTGTCAGGAGGAGCTGAAGATCATCCATGCCCTGACAAGGCCCAAGTTCTTCATCCCCCTCCATGGCGAGCAGCGGATGCTGCAAATTCATAAACGGGTGGCGGAGAGCATGGGCATGGCCCCCAATAACATCTGCGTGGCCGACAACGGCAGTGTCATCGAGCTGACCACCAAGCACATGAAATGCGAGACCACCGTTCCCGCCGGAGAGGTATTCGTGGATGGCGGCGGCGTGGGTGAAGTGGGCGCTGTGGTGCTCAACGACCGGAAGATCCTGGCCGAGGACGGCATGGTGGTGGTGGTCCTGTCCATGTCCAGCCACGATCACCAGCTTTTGTGCGATCCCGAGATCGTCACCCGTGGCTTTGTCTATGTCAAGGAGAGCGAGGAGCTGCTGCAGGAGATGCGGAAGGTGGCCATGAAGGCTGTGGACAGCATGTCGGCCCGCCGCCGCAAGGACGACGGCGAGGTGTGCCGCACCGTGAAGTCCGCCGTCAGCAGCTACCTGTACAAGCAGACCAAGCGCAGCCCCATGATCATTCCCATGGTGACAAAGCTGTAACGGGCAAAGAATCTCGTCGCTGCCTGTAATATTTCTCCCCGCAACCGAAAGTTGCGCCATAGTTGGTGGCGGCAACAGGCCATTTCCGGTAGGATTCTGCCATCAACAGAAAAGGAGATAGGGAAGATGGCGTTTTCAGTAAGTATTCTGTTTTTTGGCGTGGTGTGGCTGGCGCTTCTGGCGCTGGCGGTGTATCTGGTAGTCCTGCTGATCCGGGCGCTGCGGAAATATCTGCGCAGCGGTGAGGTGCGGCAGGAGAACCGGACAGCGGTGGAATCGCTGGCCAAGGCCCTGAAGGGCCATCGGGAGCGGTGCCGCATGACACAGGAATTTGTGGCGGAGTCCATCGGCGTCAGCCGGCAGGCGGTATCCAAATGGGAGACCGGGGTATCACTTAGATAAAGATACCACACCATTCCCACGCTGACTTTTGCTCA
>CAMEER010000063.1 GCA_945915065.1 uncultured Clostridia bacterium
ATAACCAACAAGAGTGCCGCCGAGAGACAGCACTTATCTTATCAGATTTCCGTCCAGCTTGCAAGAGGGAAATTTACAGCCGGCACTATGATGTGAGCCCTGCAGGAAGCATCCGCAAAAACAGTGCCAGAGACAAAAGATCGGCGCAGCCGCCGGGACTGAGTTTCCGAACGATCAGGGTCTCATCCAGTGTTTCCGCCAGCCTCAGACGATTTTCCGGCGGAGTCTGAAGGATGGCGGCGGCTTGCTGCTTGACAAAGGCCGCACCTTCTGCGCCGCCGCGATGATAGAGATTGGAGTCCTCTGTATGCGCCATTAGCCACAAAAGTACTGTCAGAGGATCATGGTGTTCCAGCAGCGCGGCTGCTTGCCGCACTGTGGGAAAGCCCAACATTGCCTCGGCCCGTGCCCCGCCCACCTGATAGCGTTCGGCAACCGCTGTACCGTTGGTATGCTTCGGTGGTGTCAGCTGTGCGGTAATAGCGGCAGCGTAGGAAAAGACATTACCACCCATCGTCAATGAACGCCCCAGTGCCGAAAGCAGCACGGAGAAAGAAAACAAAGCCCCCTTGTGGGTGTTAACACCGCCGGTAGCGCGAAACATGGCGGCTTCCGCTTCTACGCCCAGCGCTTGCAGTTGTGCAGCATCTGCACCCACCAGTCCCAACATTGTCATTTGACGGAAATACGGCGCCAGTACGTCAATACTGCGCAGGAACAGCGGCAGATCCATGTCGCTGTGAGCGCCGGTGTTGCGCTGATCCACCAGCCCCGGTTTAGGCGTCAGGCGCACCTCCTGCTCCAGCGCTTCTGCCGCAAGGGACGCAAGATATCCGGCGGCAAAGTCCATCAGTAGTTCATCGGTGCGGGCGGTGACGGCCTCCAGACCGTGGGCGCGGCTGCGGGAGCAGGCCGTTACCGGTGCGCCGCAGACAAGGCAGGTACGCTGTTGAGGACGGGATAGCTTCGTACCGTCCACGTCCAGCACATCCAGATCGTACAGCCGCCCTACAGGCGCGGCGGTCTCCAGCTTCAGACACGCGGCCTTCAATTCCGCCGCCGGACGATCATAGACCAGCAGCGCCTCACAGCCGGTGTGGGGACGGATCACCTCCGCGGCTATCGGTTGTCCGAGGACGGCTTGCAGCTCTTTCAGCCCGGCGTCAAAGGGCAGTTCAATCAAGGGCGTGCGCTTCACTGGGCCTGCGATATTCATGGTAAAGGACACCAGCGGCAGGTGATACGCATTCAACAGCCGCCGCTGGGACGCTGCGCGGGTATCACGGGCGCGGAGGATCTCCTCCAAAGTGACGTTGACAATAGGCATAGGTGGTCTCCGGTACAAGTGGTTTGATGTCGTTCAGCCGACCCTCCGCCAGAAGGCGGCGGACGGTGGTGGCGGAGATATTCTCCCAACGCGGTATCTCTGTGACGGCTACACCAAAGGTGGGAAGCATCTCCTTCATACGCCGGTTATAGGCGGCTGTGGTGGGGGAGAAGGGCTCCTCTCCGATAAAGCGGCGGGTAATGTGAAGTGCCGGGGCAATCTGCTGCCCGAACAGTGTCAGGTCAAGGTCACACCGGGCGTTTTCCGCCGATTGTGCGTCCTTCAGAAAGTAGGCGGGAAAAGTGGCACGGCTCACCAAAAAGTCACCGCCGGAAAGAACGGTCACATTGGACAGGTGAGTTGTTCCCTCCCGCACCAGAGCCAACCGGTCAGCAGCAGGGAAGGGGTTGCTCTCCTCCGCCAGCACAAAGACCAGCACATGGTCACATTGCTGCGCGGCGGTGGTGATCAGATGCAGGTGTCCCCGGGTGAAAGGGTTGGCGTGGCACACCACACTACCGGTAATACCAGCTTCCCATCGGGGAAGGGGAGCCAGAAACCGTCCCAGCGCACCCCGCTGTCGGGACAGCATCACCATCTCCGCCGTTTCCACGACCGGATAAAAGCCCAATGAGCGGAAAAGCCGCACATTATTCGGCTTGGTAAATAAAAAAGGATAGGGAATACCATGTGCCATCGCTTCCTGCACCAGTGCCGTGACGATGCGCGCGCATACATCCTGCCCTTCGGCGGCAGGGGATACGGCAATCTGCTTGAGCACCTTGCCGCTGAGGGAACCACAGCCAAGAAGCTGCTCGTCTTCCACAATGAGGGCAGTCACATCGGCGTCGCACTCATCGCGCAGACCTGCTTGCGCCAGTAAAACGGCGTAGGCCGTCCCCCATCGGGGAGGGACGGCCTGACAGATGAATAGCTCACGCATTCTCGTCGATTTCACGTACCACGTCAATGATGGTATTGTCACGGTACATCACCACGCCCACGATGCGGTCTTTATAGCGGATCGGCTCAGGTACGCCCACCAGTGCCTCGGCCCGCTGCTGCAGCTGCTCGATGGTGAACACATGCAGTCCGGCGGCTTCGATCTTCTCTTTCAGATCGGCACGGCGGGGATTCACCGCGATGCCCTGTTCCGTTACTACCACGTCCACCACATCGCCGGGGGTGACCACGGTGTTGACGTGCTTGACGATGGTGGGGATACGGCCACGGGTCAGGGGAGCCACCACCACGGAGAGGCTGGCGCCCTCCGCCGTGTCGGGATGGCCGCCAATGGCGCCGCGGATCACGCCGTCGGATCCGGTCAGCACGTTGACATTGAAATCCGTGTCGATCTCCAGTGCCGAGAGGATCACAAAGTCCAGTTGATCCACCGCTGCGCTGATCATATGGCTGGCATAGTAGGTGGCGCCGATCTGGTGATGGAAGTGATTGTTTTTCAGGGACAGCGCCGCGTCAAGGTCGAAGCTCTGCACGTCCAGAATGCGGTCAATCAGGCCTTCCTCATGCATGGCGGTGATCTGACCGGTGATACCGCCCAAAGCGAAGCGGCAATGGATATTCTGGTCGATCATCTTCTGCCGCAAAAACCGTGCCGTGGCCAGCGAAGCGCCGCCGCTGCCCATCTGCATGGAGAAGCCATCGTACAGATAGCCGGTGGCCTCAATGACGTTGGCGGCGGTTTTGGCGATCAGCAGTTCCTTGGGATCCTTAGTGTAGCGTGTGGCTCCGGACATGATACCCTTTGGGTCGCCGATATCCTCGGTGAACACCACATAGTCCACGTCGTATTCCGGAATGGCCCACGGCGCATTGGGGTAGGCCACCAGATTGTTGGTGATGATGATCACGTTATCGGCGTACTTGGCGTCAGTACGGGCATAGCCCAGAGAGCCGCAGGCGATGCCGTTGTCATCGTCGCGGCTGTAGCCGTTGGCGTTGCCGTAGGGATCGCAGGAGGGCGCCCCCAGGAACGCCACGTCAATATGTAGTTCACCGCTGCGGATGGCGCTGGCCCGTCCGCCGTGAGAACGGAATACCACCGGACAGTCCATAAGACCACGGGAGATCTCTTCCGCCAGTTCACCCCGCAGACCGGAGGTCTCAATATGGGTGATGACGCCGTTTTTGATGTGCTTGATGAGGGGCGCGTGGACGGCGGCCAGCGAGGATGCCGCCAGCGTCAGGTTCCGATAGCCCATCTCCGCCAGCTTGTCCACCACCATATTCACAATGTGGTCACCGTTGCGGAAGTGATGGTGGAAGCTGATGGTCATGCCGTCGCGCAGCCCTGTGCGGCGGATGGCCTCCTCCAGAGAGGGAACCACCTTGTTTTGCTGGTGATACCGCTGACGGAAGGTGGCAGTCTTTTTCTCTGCGGCGCCGCCAAACAGACCATGGTTGCTGATCTCGTCAATATGGGGAATGTCTTTCAACGTTACCATCTTACAGTTCCTCCACTTCATCGGCCTTGCTGCCGGCTTCATACAGCTCCAGCAACCGTCGTGCCCGGGTAACCACCGGCTTGTCGATCATCTTGCCGTTGAGACTGGCGACGCCGCTGCCCCGTGCGTTGGCTTCAGCAATGGCCTCCATGATGGCCCGGGCCTTGTTGAGATCCTTTTCGCTGGGCATGAACACCTTGTGCAGCGGCTCGATCTGTCGGGGATTGATGACGGACTTGCCGTCGAATCCCAGTTTTTTGATGAGTGTCGCTTCGGCGATGAAGCCCTCCTCGTCGTTGACATTGGAAAATACGGTGTCCAGCGCGGCAATGCCGGCGGCACGGGCCGCATTGAGGATCATGCACCGGGCAAACAGCAGTTCAATGCCGTCGCTGCGGGTGGTTTTCAGGTCGGTCACGTAGTCCTCGGCGCCCAGTGCGATACCGATCAGCCGGTCGCTGGCCCGGGCGATCTCCACGGCGTTCAGCACGCCCCGGGCGCTTTCGATGGCGGCCATCATGCCGGTGCTGCCCACGGGGATACCTGCCTCACGCTCGATGCGGGCGATCTCCCGCTCACAGTCGATCACGTCCTGCGCGCTGTCGGTTTTGGGCAGGCGCACCACCTGCACGCCGGCGCGCACCACCGCCTCCAGATCCTCCACGCCCAGACCGCTGGAAAGATCGTTGATGCGCACCACCGTCTCCTTGGTTCCGAAATGCAGGGTTTTCAGGGCGTTATACACCAGAAATCGTGCCGCGTCCTTTTCGGAATAGGCCACGCTGTCCTCCAGATCGAACATGATGGAGTCAGCACCATAGATATGAGCGTCCCGGATCATGCCGGGGTTGTTGCCGGGCACGAACATCATGCTGCGGCGCAAGCGGTCTTTTTTATACATCCTGCCGCACCTCCCACACATAGTCGCGGCAGTCTGCCGCACGCATCAGGGCGGTGGATACCCGTGCCCGGACGGTGCAGTCCAGCGCCCCCTTGTCCACGGCGGTGATCAGGGCGTTTTCCACGCCATAAGCGGCGGCCGTCTCCCGGATCACGGCAATGATCTGCTTGCCGAACTGCTGATAGACGCTGCTAGTCAGCTCCACCTGCACGCCGCCTTCATCGGTAGGCTCCACAGTGATCATAATATCATTGGATTCCATGGTACCGGCGCTGCCGGTAGTGATCAGTTTCATAAGCGGCCTCCTTACAGCGCAGCTTCCAGATTGCGGCGAATGGCGGCGATAAACTCGGCGGAGGTGACGGCGTGGGCCTTGAAACCCTCATCTACCAGACTGACCAGATCCTTGGTCATGGTGCCCTGATGCAGCGTGGTAAAGCAGGCGGCTTCCAGCTTATCGGCAAAATCAGCCAGCTCGGTAAGGCCGTCCAGCTCGCCCCGTTTGCGCAATGCGCCGGTCCAGGCAAAGATAGTGGCCATGGGGTTGGTGGAGGTCTGCTCACCCTTGAGATGCTTATAGTAGTGCTTGGTCACCGTACCGTGGGCGGCCTCATATTCCGTGGTACCGTCGGGAGACACCAGCACAGAGGTCATCATTGCCAGACTGCCGAAGGCAGTGGATACCATATCGCTCATCACGTCGCCGTCATAGTTCTTGCAGGCCCAGATAAAGCCGCCATCAGAGCGGATAACACGGGCCACCGCATCGTCGATCAGCGTGTAGAAATAGGTGATGCCCAGTTCGTCGAATCTGGCCTTGTAGTGCGAGAACTCTTCCTCAAACACCTTTTTGAATTCACCGTCGTAGTTTTTGGCAATGGTGTCCTTGGTGGAAAACCACAGATCCTGCTTGGTATCAATGGCGTACTGGAAGCAGGCGCGGGCGAAAGAGCGAATGCTCTGCTCCTTATTATGAGCGCCCTGCCACACGGCGGGGCCGTCCACCTTCTGGACGGTCAGCGTCTGTTCCGTGCCGCTCTCGCCCTTGAAGGTCATGGTGCATACGCCCGGCTCGGTGGTATACATATCCACACTCTTATAAACATCACCGTAGGCGTGGCGGGCTATGGTGATGGGCTTTTTCCAGTTTTTTACCACCGGGTGGATGCAGTCAATGCAAATGGGGGTGCGGAACACTGTGCCGTCCAGAATGGAGCGGATGGTACCGTTGGGGCTTTTCCACATCTCTGTCA
>CAMEER010000064.1 GCA_945915065.1 uncultured Clostridia bacterium
AGCTGGTGGAGGACGGCAGCGCCAACAACATCAAGTCCGCCAAGAAGATGGTGGATAAGGGCCGCACCGAGGTGTGGGACGCGCTGGACGAGATCATCAAGGACCATCCCGTCATGCTGAACCGTGCGCCGACGCTGCACCGTCTGGGTATTCAGGCTTTCGAGCCGGTGCTGGTGGAGGGCCGCGCCCTGAAGCTGCATCCCCTGAACTGCACCGCGTTCAACGCCGACTTCGACGGCGACCAGATGGCCATTCACGTCCCCCTGTCCGCCGAGGCACAGGCCGAGGCCCGTCTGCTGATGCTGTCCGCCAACAACCTGCTGCGTCCTCAGGACGGCGGCCCCGTCACCGTTCCCACGCAGGATATGGTGCTGGGTTCCTACTACCTGACCTTCGAGCGGTTTGAAAACGGCGTTTCCCAGATGGACAACGACGAGTACTGGCCTCAGGGCGTGGACTTTGCCCTGGCCGGCAAGAGCTACGACGAGCTGACCGATGAGGAGAAGGCCAACACTCACCTGAACATTTACCGTGACGAGGATGAGGTGCTGATGGCCTACAACGAGCACATCATCGGTATCCATCAGCCTGTCTGGGTCCGCGTGGAGAAGGAGTTCAACGGCGAGACGCTGTCCCATGTGGTGCGTGCCACCGCCGGCCGGATTATTTTCAACCGCAACGTGCCCCAGACGCTGGGCTTTGTCAAGCGTCTGGATGAGAACGGCCAGCCCACCGACAAGTTCTTCGACTATGAGATCACCGAGACTTGCGGCAAGAAGCAGCTGGGCAGGATCGTTGACCGCACCATCAAGCAGTTCGGCTTCACCATCGCCGCCGAGGTGCTGGATAACATCAAGGCCACCGGCTATAAGTACTCCACCCGCGGCTCCATCACCATCTCCATCGCGGACATGGTGGTGCCCGCCAAGAAGTACGAGCTGATCCAGGAGACAGAGGAACGGGTGCTGGACATCGAAGACCAGTTCAACATGGGCTTCATCACCGACGAGGAGCGCTACAAGCTGGTAGTCCGCGAATGGGAAAAGACCACCAACGACGTGACCGACGCCCTTACCGCCAACATGAACAAGTATAACCCCATCTTCATGATGGCGGACTCCGGCGCCCGTGGTTCCATGAAGCAGATCCGTCAGCTGACCGGTATGCGCGGCCTGATGGCCAATACCGCCGGTAAGACCATCGAGATCCCCATCAAGGCCAACTTCCGCGAGGGCCTGTCCGTGCTGGAATACTTTACCTCCAGCCGCGGCGCCCGTAAGGGCCTGGCCGATACCGCTCTGCGTACCGCCGACTCCGGTTACCTGACCCGCCGCATGGTGGACGTCTGCCAGGACGTCATCATCCGCGAGGACGACTGCGGCGTGGACAAGGGCATCGTGGTGTCTGAGATCAGCGAGAACGGCCAGATCATTGAGAAGTTCTCCGAGCGTATCAAGGGTCGTTTCCCTGTGCGGGACATCTGCAAGCCCGGCACCGACGAGGTGCTGATCTCCAAGGATCACATGATGACCGAGGAGGACGCCGCGCTGCTGGAATCCTTCGATATTCACTCCGCCGAGATCCGCACCGTGCTGACCTGCAAGGCCCACAGCGGTATCTGTGCCAAGTGCTACGGCATGAACCTTGCCACCTCCAAGCCTGTGGCGCCCGGCGAGGCGGTCGGCATCATCGCCGCCCAGTCTATCGGTGAACCCGGTACGCAGCTGACCATGCGAACCTTCCACACCGGCGGTGTTGCCGGCGGAGACATTACGCAAGGTCTGCCCCGTGTGGAGGAGCTGTTTGAGGCGCGCCGCCCCAAGAAGATGGCCACCATCGCCGAGATCGGCGGCAAGGTCCGTTTCGAGGAGGCCACCAAGGGCAGCCTGCTGAATATCATCATCACCGCCGATGACGGCGATACCCGCACCTACGCGGTGCCCCACACCGGCCTGCTGGTGCAGGACGGCGAGGTCATTGAGAAGGGCCGCCAGCTGCAGGACGGCGCGCTGAACCCCCACGACGTGCTGCGGATCCGCGGCGCCTCCGCGGTACACAACTACCTGATCCAGGAAGTCCTGAAGGTGTACCGTCAGCAGGGCGTGGATATCAACGACAAGCATATCGAGGTTATCGTCCGCCAGATGATGCGCAAGGTGCGCGTGGAGGAGGCCGGCGATACCAGACTGCTGTCCGGCGCCATGACCGATATTCTGGAGGTGGAGGACGCCAACGCCGAGATCCGTGCCCGCAATGCGGCCGGTGAGGTCAACGATCAGGGCGAGCCGCTGCAGGAGGCCACCTATACGCAGGTGCTGATGGGCATTACCAAGGCCTCTCTGGCCACGGATTCGTGGATGTCCGCCGCTTCCTTCCAGGAGACCACCAAGGTGCTGACCGAGGCTGCCATCAAGGGCAAGGTGGACCATCTGGTGGGCCTGAAGGAGAACGTCATCATCGGCAAGCTGATCCCCGCCGGCGCGGGCCTGGGCGCTTACCGCCAGCTGGCGGAGGAGCTGGTGCCCGACCCCGACCCCGTGGAGGAGCAGACCGCTCCGCAGGAGGTCATCTTTACCAATCAGGTGGCCGCCGCCAACGTGGAGTAAAGCGACGTATTTCCCATAACGGCATTGATACAGGCGGGGCTGTCCGAAAGGGCGGCCCCGCTTTGCCTTAACAGCGCCTCTGCCGGGAATTCTCCGAAGTGCACACATTTTGCTGATGAATTTCGGAGAAAAGCACAAATTTTTGATACAAATCCACTTGACGCTGTATCGCACTTATGTTATAATTCTAACTTGCGCGGGCATTGCTCCGCGAACTTTGTCATGCGGCCTCCAAGCCGCGGCAGCAGGAGGGAGCAGCGCACATGGAAGCACTGGCAGGCAAGGAAAAAGTGGTGGGCCTGAAACAGGTCCGCAGAGCTGTGGCTGCCGGCAGGGTGCGCAAGGTGTTTCTGGCCTGTGACGCCGATCCCCGACTGACCGAGCCGGTGGAGGAGCTATGTCAGGCGGCAGGTATCGCCGTGGTGACGGATTACACCATGACCCAGCTGGGCCACGCCTGCTCCATCGCCGTGGGCACCGCCGCGGCGGCCGCGCTGGATGGCTGACGCCGCCATATAATTTGTTTCTTGCGGAATAAAATTCCTTTATTCCGAGGAAAATACAGGGAGTTATTCCCACAATTTTGAAGAAAGGAGTACCTATTGCATGCCTACTTTTAATCAGCTGGTCAAGCAGGGTCGGAAAAAGGCAACCTACAAGTCCAATTCCCCCGCTATGCAGAAGGGCCTGAATACGCTGAAGAACAAGGAGACCAACCTGTCCTCCCCTCAGAAGCGTGGCGTCTGCACCGCCGTGAGAACTGCGACCCCCAAGAAGCCTAACTCCGCTCTGCGTAAGATCGCCCGTGTCCGTTTGACCAACGGTTACGAGGTCACCGCTTACATCCCCGGTGTGGGTCATTCTCTGCAGGAGCACTCTGTGGTCATGATCCGCGGTGGCCGTGTAAAGGATCTGCCCGGCGTCCGCTACCACATCATCCGTGGTACCCTCGACACCCAGGGTGTTCAGGGCCGTATGCAGGCTCGTTCCAAGTACGGTGCCAAGCGTCCCAAGCAGAAATAAGCGATCGACCAAAAGCAATTAAAAAGCGCTTTGCCGAAAAGGTACTATATTTTATATACCTCTTTGGCAGGCCGTACAGCAGCCAACACATGACGCGCTGCTGAGTACCTATGAAATCATATTATTATGAAGGAGGGAAGCATAGTGCCCAGAAGAGGTAATGTTCCCAAAAGAGAGATCCTGCCCGATCCCATGTACGGCTCCGTGCTGGTGACCAAGCTGGTCAACAGCATTATGCTGGATGGCAAGAAGGGCGTGGCTCAGAAGGTCGTGTATGGTGCCTTTGACATCATCAAGGAAAAGACCGAGAAAGAGCCTCTGGAAGTCTTTACCCAGGCTATGGAAAATATCATGCCCAGCCTGGAAGTCAAGGCCCGCCGTGTCGGCGGCGCCACCTATCAGGTTCCCATGGAAGTTCGTCCCGCCCGCCGTCAGACCCTGGGCCTGCGCTGGCTGACCAACTACTCCCGCGCCCGCAGTGAGCGCACCATGGCCGAGCGCCTGGCAGGCGAGATCATGGACGCCGCCAACAATACCGGCAGCGCCGTGAAGAAGCGCGAGGATACCCACAAGATGGCCGAATCCAACAAGGCATTCGCCCACTTCCGTTGGTAATCCCGCAACACATTGCAGTATTAGAAAAAGGAGAACGGTATGCCGAGAAAGGTGACACTGGAAAATACAAGAAATATCGGCATCATGGCCCACATCGACGCAGGCAAGACCACGACCACAGAACGTATTCTGTACTATACGGGCGTGAACTACAAGTTGGGTGAGACGCACGAGGGTACTGCCACCATGGACTGGATGGAGCAGGAGCAGGAGCGTGGTATCACCATCACCTCCGCCGCTACCACCTGCTATTGGAAAGGCAGCGAGAACCAGTTCCCCCAGACGCGGATCAACATCATCGACACCCCGGGCCACGTGGACTTTACCGTGGAAGTGGAACGTTCTCTGCGCGTGCTGGACGGAAGCGTTACCGTCATGTGCGCCAAGGGCGGCGTTGAGCCCCAGTCTGAGACTGTGTGGCGTCAGGCGGATCACTACCATGTTCCCCGGATGATCTACGTCAACAAGATGGATATCACCGGTGCGGATTTCTTCCACGTCCTGGACATGGTGCACGACCGGCTGAAAGCCAATGCTGTCCCCATCCAGCTGCCCATCGGAAAAGAGGATACCTTCCGCGGTATCATTGATCTGGTGGAGATGAATGCTGATATCTATTACGATCAGCTGGGCAAGGATGTCCGTGTTGAGCCGATCCCCCAGGATATGGTGGATCTGGCCAACGAGTACCGCGAGAAGCTGCTGGATGCCGTGTCCATGTTCGACGATGAGATCATGGAGATGTATCTGGAGGGCAAGGAGATCCCGGCCAAGAAGATCCGCACGGCCATCCGCAAGGCTACCTGCGCCGTGGAAATGGTGCCTGTTACCTGCGGCAGCTCTTACCGCAACAAGGGCGTACAGAAGCTGCTGGACGCCATTGTGGACTATATGCCCGCTCCCACGGACGTGCCCGCTATCGTGGGCACCCATCCCAAGACGGACAAGGAAGAGGATCGCCATTCCAGCGACGACGAGCCGTTTGCCGCGCTGGCGTTTAAGATCATGACCGACCCCTATGTGGGCCGTCTGACCTTCTTCCGCGTCTATTCCGGCAAGCTGACAGCCGGCTCCTCCGTGCTGAACGCTACAAAAGGAAAGCGCGAGCGTATGGGCCGCATCCTGCAGATGCATGCCAATCACCGGGAGGATATCGACACGGTGTACTCCGGCGATATCGCCGCTGTGGTGGGTCTGAAGAACACCACCACCGGCGACACCCTGTGTGATGAGGATCATCCCATCATTCTGGAGTCCATGGAGTTCCCCGAGCCCGTGATCCGCGTGGCCATCGAGCCCAAGACCAAGGCCGGTGAGGAGAAGATGACGGTCGCTTTGGCCAAGCTGGCCGAGGAGGATCCCACCTTCCGCACCTACACCGACGAGGAGACAGGCCAGACCATCATCGCCGGTATGGGCGAGTTGCATCTGGAGATCATCGTGGACCGTCTGCTGCGTGAGTTCAAGGTGGAAGCCAACGTGGGCGCGCCCCAGGTGGCCTACAAGGAGACCATCCGCAAGGCAGTGGATCAGGAGACCAAGTACTCCCGCCAGACCGGCGGTAAGGGTCAGTACGGTCACGTTAAGATCCATGTGGAGCCCAACGAGTCCGGCAAGGGCTACG
>CAMEER010000065.1 GCA_945915065.1 uncultured Clostridia bacterium
GCTGTGGCCGTTGACGGTGACGATGCCGTTGGTGTTCTCGTTGACCACCGCGCCCTTGGGGTTCATGCAGAAGGTGCGCACCTTGTCCTGATACTTCTCCGTCTTATAGACGATCTTGCTCTCGTACAGCTCGTCGGTGATGGGGGCGAACACCTCGGCCGGCAGCTCCACCCGCACGCCGATATCCACCCGGTTGGACTTGGTGGGGATGTTGAGATCCTCGCACACGGACTCCATCCACTTGCTGCCGCTGCGGCCTACGGAGATGATGCACTTGCGGCCCCGGAAAACGCCCTTGTCGGTCTCGGCCTCGTAGCCGCCGTCCTCGGTGACGGACAGCGCCTTCACGGGGGTCAGGAAGTGGAACTCCACACGGTCCTTCAGCTGGGCGTACAGGTTTTCCAGCACCTTGTAGTTGATGTCGGTGCCCAGATGCCGCACGGAGGCGTCCAGCAGATGCAGATTGTTCTGCAGGCACAGCCGCTTGAAGCCGCTGTCGGCGGTGGAGTACAGCCTGGTGCCGGCGCCGCCGTTGGCCATGTTGATGTCGTCCACATAGCGCATCAGCTCCATGGCCTTCTGCTTGCCGATATACTCGTACAGCGTGCCGCCGAAGGCGTTGGTGAGGTTGTACTTGCCGTCGGAGAACGCGCCGGCGCCGCCGAAGCCGTTCATGATGGCGCAGGTCTTGCAGTGGATGCAGGACTTGACCTTGTCGCCGTCGATGGGGCAATGACGCTTTTCCAGCGGATTGCCCGCCTCCAGCACCGCCACCCTCCACGCCGGCTTGCGCTGCACCAGCTCATAGGCGGAGAAGATACCGCCGGGACCGGCGCCGATGATGATCACGTCGTATTGGTTCATAAAAGAGCCTCCTTTCGCCGCATGGGTCAGCGGCACACGTAGCAGTACCAGCCTTCGCTGCTGCTTGTTTCCACAATTTCCCAGCCGGCGGCCTTCAGCGCCGCCGCTGTCTCCTCCGCCCGGTCGTCAATGATGCCGGAGGTCAGGAACCAGCCGCCCTCCTTCAGAAAGTGCCGCACCTGAGGGGCCAGGGAGATGATCACGTCCGCCACGATGTTGGCCACCACCACGTCGTAGCCGGTACCGATGGCCGTCCGCAGCGCGCCCTCCTTGGTGGCGTCCCCCTGCCGCACCGTCAGAGCGTCCCTGCCGATGCCGTTGAGGGCGGCGTTTTCATAGGCCACGTCCACGCACTTCTCGTCGATGTCGCAGGCAAAGGCGGACGCCGCCCCCAGCCGCAGGGCGGCGATGGACAGGATACCGCTGCCGCAGCCCAAGTCCAGCACCTTCTCGCCGCCGTGGATGCGGCTCTCCAGCGCCGTCAGGCACAGCCGTGTGGTGGCGTGACTGCCGGTGCCGAAGGTCAGCCCCGGGTTCAGCGTCAGCGTTACCCGGTCACCGGCGTCAGCCTGCTCCCACGCGGGGATCACCAGCAGCCGCTCTCCGATCTCCATGGGCTTGTAGAACTGCTTCCAGTTGTTCTCCCAGTCCTCGTCCTTCACGTTTTCCATGGTCAGCAGCAGGGGAGCGTACTCCGGATGTCGCTGCTTCAGGGCGTGCATGGCGATACGGATGGCGGCGATGGCGCCGTAGCCCGCCGGGGAATTCTCCACATAGAAGGTCACGCGGCTGAGATCCTGCTTTTCCTTCACCAGCGCGTCGTCCACATAGTCCCAGTAGGCCTGATTGTGAGCCATGAAATCCTTGAAATCCCGCGCGTCGTCGATGATGACGCCGGTGACGCCCTGCTCCTCCAGCAGCGCCGTCACCGGATCGATGCCGGCGGGGGAGGTGTCGATCTTCAATTCCAGCCAGTCCATATCCGCTTCCTCACTTTCCTACGCAGAACCGGGAAAAAATGGTGTCCACCAGATCCTCCCGGATGTGTTTTCCGTTCAGCTCGCCCAGCGCTTCCAGCGCGCTCTCCCCGTCGGTCAGCACCACGTCCGGCGTCATGCCGGTCTCCAGGGCGGCCCGGGCGCTCTTTACGCTGCTCAATGCCCGGCTCACCGCGTTCGCCTGCCGGGCGTTGGTCAGCAGCTCGCCCTGCGCCTGTGTGCCGGCGGGGAACTGCTCCTCGATGGCCCGGCACAGGGCCGTCATACCCTCGCCGGTTTTGGCGGACACCGACAGCACATTGTCGAACCGGTCGGCCAGCGCGCCGATGTCCAGCCGGCCGGGCAGGTCGCATTTGTTGACCACCACCAGCAGGTGGGGGACCGTCTCCGCCAGGGCGATGGCCTCCTGGTCCTGCTCCTCCAGCGGAGCGGAGCCGTCCAGCAGCAGCAGCGCCAGCGACGCGCTTTCCGCCGCCTTGCGGCTGCGTGCCACGCCAAGCTGCTCCACCGCGTCGCCGCTCTGGCGGATGCCTGCCGTGTCGGTCAGCCGCAGCAGCACACGGCCCAGCGTCAGCTTTTCCTCCACCGTGTCCCGGGTGGTGCCCGCCACGTCGGTGACGATGGCCCGGTCGTAACCCACCAGCGCGTTCAGCAGGGAGGATTTGCCCACATTGGGCTTGCCCAGCAGCACCGTGGGCACGCCCTGCTTCATCAGCTGCCCGCGGGAGAAGGTGGCCAGCAGCTCCGTCAGCTTGTTCTCGCTGCGGCGCAGGGCGTCCAGCAGCTGCTCTCGCTGCAGGTCCTCAATATCCTCGTCGGGGTAGTCCACAATGGCGTAAAACCGGCTGGTTACGTCCATCAGCGTGTCGTACACCGCCTGCACGCTGCGGCTCAGTACGCCCTCCAGCTGTCCGGCGGCGTTGCGGGCCGTCTCGGCGGTCTCCGCGTCGATGATATCCGCCACTGCCTCCGCCTGCAGCAGGTCCATCCGTCCGTTGAGGAAGGCCCGCTGGGTGAACTCGCCGCCTTTGGCCTGCCGTGCGCCGCGATCCAGCAGCAGCTTCAGTCCCTCGTTGAGCACCACCGGCGAGCCGTGGCAGTGGATCTCGGCGCAGTCCTCGCCGGTGTAGCTGTCGGGGCCGGGGAACAGCACACACAGGGCGTTGTCCAGCACCCGGCCCTCACCGTCCAGCACCCGGCCGTACACCATGGTTCGGGGCGTCTGGCGGGACATGGGCCTTCCGTTGGCGGGGAAGAACACCGCGTCCAGCAGCGCTTTCGTGTCCGGGCCGCTGAGCCGCAGGATCCCGATGGCACTGGGTGCGCGGGCCGTGGCGATGGCGGCAATGGTATCAGGCATGACGGCGGCCTCCTTTTGCGCATAATCTTACAAATACCAGTATACCACAACAGGCGGCAAAAGAAAAGCAGATGTTTATGGTAGGAGGCATAAGCAAAAAAGAACCGCCTGACGGCGGTTCTTTTTTGTCAATGATATTGTTACACGATCGGCTCGCCGGCGGCTTCCTTGGCGGCGATCTCCTTCAGGGCGTCCTTGTGGCTCAGGTTCCAGCGGCCCTTCTCGTCGATCTCCATGAACTTGACCCACATCATGTCGCCCACCTTGCAGGCGTCCTCCACCTTCTCGATGCGCTTTTCGGCCAGCTTGGAGATATGCACCAGACCGTCCTTGCCCGGAGCGATCTCCACGAAGGCGCCGAAGGTCATCAGGCGCACCACACGGCCGTAGTACAGCTTGCCGATCTCGGGCACGAACACGATGTCGTCGATGAACTTCTTGGCCTTTTCGCAGCTCTCCGCGTCGGGGGAGGCGATGTGAATGGTACCGTCGTCGTCGATGTCCACCTTGGCGCCGGACTCGGCCACGATCTTCTGGATCACGCTGCCGCCCTTGCCGATGACCTCGCGGATCCGGTCGGGATCAATGTGCATGGTGATCATCTTGGGGGCGTAGCGGCTCACCTCGGGACGGGGCTCGCTGATGACGGGCAGCATCACCTGATCCAGGATCTGGCAGCGTGCGTCATAGGTGATATCCAGCGCGTTGCGGATGATCTCCATGGTCAGGCCGTCGTTCTTCAGGTCCATCTGGATGGCGGTGATGCCCTTCTTGGTGCCGGCCACCTTGAAGTCCATCTCGCCGTGGAAGTCCTCCACGCCCTGAATGTCGATGAAGGTGGTGAAGCCGCCCTCGTCGTCCTGGATCAGGCCGCAGGAGATACCCGCCACCGGGGCGGAGATGGGCACGCCGGCGTCCATCAGGGCCAGCGTGGAGCCGCAGATGGAGCCCTGAGAGGTGGAGCCGTTGGAGGATACCACCTCGGAGACCACGCGGATGGCGTAGGGGAACTCCTCCACGGGAGGGATCACCGGCAGCAGGGCACGCTCGGCCAGCGCGCCGTGACCGATCTCGCGGCGGCCGGGGCTGCGGGCGGGCTTGGCCTCACCCACGGAGTAGCCGGGGAAGTTGTAGTGGTGCATATAGCGCTTCTCCGTCTCCTCCCAGATGGTGTCCAGCTTCTGGTTGGCGGACAGGGTATCCAGAGTGCAGACGGACAGCACCTGGGTCTGGCCGCGGGTGAACAGGCCGGAGCCGTGTACCCGGGGCAGCACGCCCACCTCGGCGTCCAGCGGACGGATCTCGTTCTTCTGGCGGCCGTCCACACGGTGGCCCTCCAGCAGCCATGCCTTCACGATCTTCTTCTGGAACTTGTAGGTGATCTCCTCCAGATACTGGTCCATGTTGGGATAGTCCTCCAGGAACAGCTCGTGCCACTTCTCGATGAGCTGGTTCCAGCGGGCCTCGCGGACGTTCTTGTCGTCGGTGTCCATGGCGGCCTTGGCGTCGTCCATGGTGGCCGCCACGATCTTGTCGAACAGCTCCTGATCGAAGTCGGCGTGGGGATAGTCGAACTTGGGCTTGCCGATCTCCGCCACCATCTGGTTGATGAGGGCGATCTGCTTCTGGTTCTCCTCGTGGGCCTTCTGAATGGCCTCGAACATCTTGTCGTTGGGGACCTCGTTGGCGCCGGCCTCGATCATGACCACCTTCTTGCCGGTGGAGACCACGGTCACGTCCAGGTCAGAGACCTTGCGCTGCTCGCTGGTGGGATTGAACACCAGCTTGCCGTCCACCAGACCCACCTTCAGGGCGCCCACGGGGCCGTTCCAGGGGATGTCGGAGATGGCCAGCGCGGCGCTGGTGCCGATCAGGGCGGCGATCTCAGGGGAGCAGTCGTGATCCACGGCCATGACGGTGCACATCACGGACACGTCGTTGCGGAAATCGTAGGGGAACAGGGGGCGGATGGGGCGGTCGATGACCCGGGAGGTCAGGATACCCTTCTCGCCGGGGCGGCCCTCACGGCGGTTGAAGCTGCCGGGGATGCGGCCCACGGAGTACATCTTCTCCTCAAAGTCCACGCTCAGGGGGAAGAAGTCGATGCCGTCACGGGGACGGGGAGCGGCGGTGACGCAGCACAGCACGCGGGTGTCGCCGTAGCCCACCATGACGGCGGCGTTGGCCAGCTCGGCCAGCTTGCCCACCTCCAGCGTGAGGGGACGGCCGGCCAGATCCATGGAGTACTTGTGGTACTGGGGGAATTGGCGATGGGTGATGATAGTCGACATATCGTTTCTCCTTTTGGTAAAAAATGTCGCTTTTCCGCCGGCCGCCACCACCGTTTAGCACTTGAAAACACCCCGAAAAAACGACGCTTCGACGCATTTTCAACTGCTAAAGGCCAGTCTTGGCGCAGACGGCAAAACGTGAAAGAAGGGTGATGCGCGGCGCACATCACCCTGTTTCGACAACTTACTTACGCAGACCCAGCTTGGCGATCAGGGCACGATAGCGCTCGATGTCCTTCTTGGCCAGATAGTCCAGCAGACGGCGGCGCTTACCGATCATCATCTGCATACC
>CAMEER010000066.1 GCA_945915065.1 uncultured Clostridia bacterium
AGCGGTCTCCAAAACCGCGTGTCGAGAGTTCGAGCCTTTCTGCCCCTGCCAAAACACCACCTTTGGGTGGTGTTTTTATTTGAAACGATACGGGAGAAAGCGTTCCACGACGATCAAAGACGGCCTTTTCCCGGCGCGAAGCAGCAAAAATACGCCTGACCGTTTTGGTCAGGCGTATTTTTTCGATAAAATCTCAGTCGCCAAGCTGGTGATCCACCAAATCGCACAGTGCGTCCACAGCAGCTGCTTCATCGCTGCCATCGGCGATCAGAGTGATGACAGTACCCTTCACGATACCCAGACTCAGCACACCCAGCAGGCTCTTGGCGTTGACGCGGCGCTCCTCCTTTTCCACCCAGATGCCGCTCTTAAACTCGTTGGCCTTCTGGATAAAATAGGTGGCGGGTCTGGCGTGCAGGCCGACCTCGTTATTCACGGTAATTTCCTTCGTATACATTATCCGTTCTCCTTCACGTCAGTATCTCGGCCCATATGCCGATACTCTCACTTACATTATTATATCGAATTACAGTAATAATGCAATAGCCATTCCCACAAAATATCCCGGTAAGGACGGGAAAAAGTGTGTGAAAACTGTCACATTTGCCAAAAAGCAGTTTATTTCAGTTCCACGACCGTTACGCCGGCCTCGCCCTCACCGTACCGTCCCAGCCGGAAAGACTTCACGGAGCGGTTCCGCTTCAGCATTTCGTGTACCGCCTTGCGCAGTGCGCCTGTTCCCTTGCCATGGATGATGGTCACGGTACCCAGCTTGGCCATCACGGCGGCATCGATGTAGTTCTCCACCACGCTCTCCGCCTCCAGCGTCTCCATGCCCCGGATATCCAGCTCCGACGCGGCCCGTGCCGCCAGCTGGATTTGAGGGGAAGCATTCTTTCGCTGTGCGGCGGCCGCCTGCTTTTTGCGCCGTTCGATCTCCTCTGCCGCTTCCAGAAGTCGAACCTGCCCGGCTTTCACGGTCATTTTCATTTTGCCCGCCTGCAGGAGCAGAGAACCGTCGCCGTTGACGTTCAATACGGTGGCGGCGGTTTTTACACCGGCCAGCTCCACCAGATCGCCCACAGCGATGGGGCGGCTGGCCTTGGGAGCCTCCGGCTCCTCGTCCCGGCTGTGCAGCACCGCCTCCACCTCCTTCAAATTGTGGCGGATGGCCGCTTTCGCGTCGTTCACCTGCTGGAAGTTGGCGGCGCGGGTCTGCTGGCGGCGCAGCTCTTCCAATTGGGCGAAAATTTCCTCGGTTTTCTGCTGTGCCTCCCGCACGATACGCTTGGCTTCCGCCTCGCCCTTGGACCGGGCGTTCTCCTTGGCCTTCTCCATCTGCTCCCGGAAGATCCGTGCCTTGCGGACGTCCTCCTGGCGCTGCTGCCACAACCGATTGGCCTCTGTCTGGGCTTTTTCCAGCCGCTGACGCTTTTCCTCCAGCTGGGCCAGCACATCCTCAAACCGCAGCGACTCGCTGTCCATCTGGGCCTTGGCGTCGGCGATAACGCTCTCGTCCAGTCCCAGACGGCGGGAAATGGCAAAGGCGTTGGATTTTCCGGGGATGCCCACCAGCAGCCGGTAGGTGGGCCGCAGGGTCTGCACGTCAAACTCACAGCTGGCGTTCTCCACGCCGGCAGTGGTCATGGCAAAGGTTTTCAGCTCCGCGTAATGGGTGGTGGCGGCGATCAGCGCCCCTTTGGCGCGGGCGTGCTGTATGATGGCGATAGCCAGCGCCGCGCCTTCCACAGGGTCGGTACCGGCGCCCAGTTCATCAAACAGGATCAGGCTGTCGTCATCCGCCTGCCGCAGAATTTCCACGGTGTTGGACATGTGGGCGGAGAAGGTGGACAGGCTCTGTTCAATGGACTGCTCATCGCCGACGTCCGCCAGAATCCGGTCAAACACCCGCACGGTGGAGCCGCTGTCGGCGGGGATGTGCAGTCCGCACTGCGCCATCAGGCACAGAAGCCCCAGGGTTTTCAGCGTTACCGTCTTGCCGCCGGTGTTAGGGCCGGTGATCACCAGCGTGTCGTAATCGCCGCCCAACTCCACCGTCACCGGTACGGCCTTCGCCCGGTCCAGCAGCGGATGCCGCGCCCGTTTCAGGGAAATGGCGCCCCGCCGTACTACCTCCGGGCGGCTGCCGTCCATGGCATAGCTCAGCTGCGCCCGGGCAAAGATCATATCCAGACGCACCAGCATGTCGTAGTCCAGCAGGATGTACTCCATGGCGTCAGCGCACTGGGCGGACAGCTCCCGCAAGATGCGCTCGATCTCCTTTTCCTCCCGGGCCTCCAGCTCTTTCAGCTCATTGTTGGCCTGCACCACGCCCATGGGCTCCACAAACAGCGTGGCGCCGGAGGAGGAGATGTCGTGGACAAGACCGGGGATGCTGCCCTTGCACTCCGCCTTCACCGGCACCACGAACCGCCCGTCCCGCTGGGTGATCAGCGCCTCCTGCAGCACCTTGGCGTAGGAGGGGGAGGAGATGATCTTCTGCAGGATCTGCCGTCCCTTGGAGGCGGCGATCCGCATTTTCCGCCGGATATCTGTCAGCTCTGCGCTGGCGGTGTCAGCAATGGTCTCCTCGTCCAGAATGGCGCCGTGGATACGGTCCTCCAGATACCTGTTGGTGTGCAGGGCGCTGAAGAAGCGGTCGATGGCCGTGACCTCGCCCTTGCGCTCTGCGTCATATTCACTGACCCGCCGGGCCGCCGTCAGCAGCCCCGCGATATTCAGCAGCTCCCGGGTATTCAGCATACCGCCCCGGTCGGCCCGGGCCAGCGGCTCCGACACGTCCCGCACCCCGGCAAAGCTGGGGGAATCATACAGCCCCAGCCGCTCCTTGGCGGCGTCGGTTTCGTCCAGCAGCCGCAGCACCTCCTGCCGGTCGGTGGCGGGCATGATATGCCGGGACTTCTCCCGGGCCGCCTCGCTGACGGCCTTGGCCGACAGCATCTCCAGCACCGCGGGAAGCTCCAGCGTCCGTATGGATTTTTCAAATAATTCACTCATATGTCCTGATCCTCTGTGGGTAAAAATGCTTTATAGTAGTCCAATGTCCGGAAGCCGCGCTCCAGCTGCACGGCGCAGAAGGCCTCCGCCGCCCGATCCAGCATCCGCAGTCCCGCTGCGTCCAGGGCGAAGCCGTACAGCCGCTTGGGGGGACAGTACAGGATATACCGCAGCGCCTGTACCGCGCCGTCTGTCAGCGGCAGGCTCAGCCCGCCGTCGGTGATACGGCATCCGCCGCACCGAAGCACCCCCTGCATCACATCCAGCATGGGGGCCTCCGGCGTCTCCCGCCCGCAGACGGCACAGCCGTCGGTCAGCGGCGCAAAGCCCGCCGCCTCCATCAGCCGCCAGACAAAGGCGGTCTTTACCAGCAGCGGGTCCTTCTCCAGCGTTCCCAGCGCGTACAGCGCGTTGAGCAGCAGCGGCAGGATATCTGCCGCCGCCATGGCGTCCTGACACACCGCCTCGGTCAGTTCTGCGAAATAGGCCGCCAGCGCCAGGCGCTCGATATCCTGCCGCACGCCGTCAAACAGCTCAATGGTGTTGGCCTCCGCCAGATAGTACCACTCGCCCTTGCGCCGCAGCGTCATCTCGCCGTAGGCCAGCAGCTGGCAGGCGGCGGTATATTTGCTGCGGCGGCTGCGGGCGCCCTTGGCGATGACGCTGATGCGTCCCAGCTCCGGCGTCAGCACCGTCAGTATTTTATCCGATTCCTTGGTTTCCGTCTCCCGCAGGACAAGACCCGCGGTCACGAATGTTCCGTTGTCCACCCGTTGTCCTCCGGCGGCGCGTCCTTGGCCATCAGATAGGCCTCCGGCGCGCCGGTGTCCCAAAACAGTGCCCAGTAATCCACAAACCTCACCTCACAGCATAGCTTGCCATGGCGACGGCGGGATTATGGCTGGTAAAATGCTGCAAAACCGGGTTTACTCCTCGTTGAACCCCTGACTTCTGATGAAATTCACATTATCCCACCAGTTTGCCCCACGCCATCGCCGATGGCGCGGGGACCCCATTTGACCGCTGAACGGCGGAAATGAATTCCGCCTTGCAAAATTCTGCGAATTTACGCCGCAAGCGGCGGCTCGCTTTCTCTCGCAGGAAAACTGGCCGGGTCAACTGCTCTTACTGGGGAATTATTCTTCATTGAATCCCTGACTTCTGATGAAATTCACATTATCACGCCAGTTTTCCTTCACCTTCACCCAGGTCTCCATGTACACCTTGGTGCCCATGAATTTCTCGATATCCTGTCGGGCCAGGGAGCTGATCTTCTTCATCATGTCGCCGTGCTTGCCGATGATGATGCCCTTGTGGCTGGCCTTTTCGCAGTAGATGGTCACGTCCAGATCAATGATGCCGCTGTCCCGCTCGGAAAACCGCGTCACCTCCACCGCCGTGCCGTGGGGGATCTCCTTGTCCAGACATTGCAGCATCTTCTCCCGCACGATCTCCGCGCACACCTGAGCGTCAGGCTGGTCGGTGGTCATGCCGTCAGGGAACAGCTGCGGCCCCTCCTGGGCGTAGTTCTGCAATTGCGCCAGCAGCTCCTCCAGACCGTCGCCGGTGCGTGCGGAGAGGGGGATAATGGCGTCGAACCCGTTGTATACTTCGCTGTAAGCGGCGATCACCGCCAGCAGGTCCTCCTTTTTCTCCACGGTGTCGATCTTATTGATGCACAGCACCACCGGAAGCTGCTCCTCCTCAATGCGCCGCAGCAAAATGCGCTCCGGCTCACCCACATGGGCGATGGGCTCCACCAGCAGCAGTGCGCACTCCACGGCGCTGAGACTTTCCCGCACCACCTTCACCATGTAGTCGCCCAGACGGCTGCGGGGCTTGTGGAGGCCCGGCGTGTCCAGCAGCACGAACTGGGTATCGCCCCGGTTCACCACGCCATAGATGCGGTTGCGGGTGGTCTGGGGCTTCTTGGATACAATGGCAATCTTTTCGCCCACCAGCGCGTTAGTCAGGCTGGACTTGCCCACATTGGGCCGTCCGCACACGGTGATCATGGCAGTTTTTGTGATGTTCATAGGTGATCCTCAACTTTCTTTTGTTTGAGCGTTTTTGTGAATATTCCGTCCCCGCGGGAACAGATTGTATAGCAGCGCCGCGGCAGACCTCTTATCGTGTCAGTCCCAGCTCCGCCATGATGGCTTCCTCCCGGCCGCGCATCTGCGCTTTCATGGGCCCCTCGTCCAGATGGTCGTAGCCCAGCAGGTGCAGCACGGAGTGCACCACCAGATACGCCAGCTCCCGGCGGTTGGAGTGACCGTACTCCTTGGCCTGGGCCGCCACATGCTCCATGGAGATCACCATGTCCCCCAG
>CAMEER010000067.1 GCA_945915065.1 uncultured Clostridia bacterium
TTCCATATCTATTATCACCGGCTCGTGCCTTGCATCTTTTCTCCACTGTTCCATGTAATAACCCTCGCATCTGTGATTATGATATCACAAATGGGAGGGTTTTGGTAGTTTTTTGACAAACTGAGGGGTCTGCCGCCATCTGCGGATATCCTTCAACGGGTTCTTTCACCACTCTGCTCCGCAGCCGGGCAGTCCCGTCACAGGCATCCCGTCGTCAAAATACCCCAGCAGGAACATAGCGCCGGGCAAAACAGGTGCGCCGTAAGCTTTCAGCTTGTCGTTCCCCGCCGGGATATCTCCTTCCGGTTTTCCCGAATCGTGAGACAGCGCCCGAAGCCCAGAAAGGGGATATGGTGTGTCCCTCTCCAGCAGAGCGGCAGCGTCATATGTCCGCGATTAGTGGACATGTCTTTCGTTTTTCTTGCCAACTTTTGCCAGATGCGAGGGAAGTATTCTTGTGCGTTCAGTCGATTTTACCGGTATCATGCAAATTCACTCTTGAAATGGAAAAAAATGTATGGTACACTCCGTTCAACTTCAGGAAAGGATGCACTGGCTATGATGGATCGTATGTTTGCCAATACCGTCGCCGCTTTTGCACAGGATACCTGTGCAGCATCCGCATGCTCTGACATGAACAGCATTATTCTGTCCCTGGACGCTGGCATTCTGCTGGCGTCCATTATTATTTTGCTGGTACTGCTGGTACTGTCCAGCCGCTGCATATGCCGGAACATGACGCCCTCCTTATCCTGCCTGCCTTCATTTGGTTGATGACAGATACAGCAACACGAGGCTCCGCCAATCCGGCGGGGCCTCTTTTTTCATATATTTTCTTCCGCCCGGCCAGCGAAGGAAAGAACCCTTATCCCATTTTATAGATTTTTATTTTCAAAAGAAAGCGAGAAAAACTCACATGGACTTCTTAAATTTTGTTTTGGCACTCAGCCCTATCGTCGTTGTTCTTGTTGGCATTCTGGGGTTCCACCAGTCCGCTAAGCGCGTTGCTCCCATTGCGCTGCTGTGGACGCTTCTGCTGGCCTTTACATACTTCAATGTGACCGGCGCCACCTTCAAAGAAAACATCGCCGTTTACGACGCACTGATCTGGAAAGGCATCAAGGAAGGCCTTAAGATCGTGCTGATGGTCTTCGGTGCCTTTGTGATCCTGAACCTTCTCCGGGAGACCGGCGCTATCGAAGAGGTCAAAGGCGCCATCGCCCGCATCAGTGACGACCGCCGCGTGCAGGTGGTCATCATCGGCATGATGCTTCCCATCTTTCTGGAAGGTGCCGCCGGCGCAGGCGCACCGGCTGCCATCGCCGCACCGTTCCTTGTGGCGCTGGGCTTTGATCCCATCACCTCCATCGCACTGGCGCTGTTGGGCGACGCTACACCCTGCTCCTGGGGCGGCGCGGGACTGACCACCATCAACGGCGGCGCGGCCCTGACAGAAGCAGGCCTCAGCACTGTGGCCCTGAACTCCGCCATGGTCGGCCGGATCCATATGTTCGGCGTGCTGGTGATCCCCTTCCTCATGGTAGCCATGACCTTCGGCAAGAAGGGCTTCAAGGGTATCGTTCCCTATCTCTGCTTTGCCGGCGTCACTACCGGCGGAATGATGTTCCTCCTCTCCAATTTCGTGGGCGCAGAAGTAACCTCCATGGGTACCGGTCTGCTGTCCATCCTCCTTTCCGTGGTGTATGTAAAGCTGGTTGGCATCAAGACACCGGAGGAATACCGCTATCACTTCACCAGCAATACGAAGAAATACGGTGCATTCCGCGCCATGTCCCCCTACATCTATATGCTGGTGCTGCTGCCTGTTATCCGCTATGGCTTCCCGGCAGTGGTGGAAAACGGTTTCGCTGTCATGTGCACCTTCGGCTACATCGTATGGGTGGACGTCGTGATCCTGATCTGCGGCTTCCTGGGCGCTATGACGCTGAAAACCAGCCTGAAACAGTACGGCCAGATCTGCGGGAAAACCGTGGGACATGTAATGCCGGTGCTGATCACTATGGGCAGCCTGCTGGTGGTGGCTTACATCATGCAGTCTCCTTCCACAGGCATGATGAACCTGCTGGCTTCTGACATCGCCGCTGTGGTGGGCCGGTTCTATCCCGCCGCCGCCGTTCTCATCGGTGCCAGCGGCTCCTTCATCACCGGTACGGGTCTCGGCTCCAACATCATGTTCGCCGACATGCACATTCAGGCGGCGGGTGCGCTGGGCATGAATCCCATCACTGTTTTCGCAGGCCAGAACGCCGGTGCTTCTCTGGGCAACCTGATCTGCCCCAACAATACGGTGGCGGCCTGCGCGACCGTGGATCAGATCGGCAACGAAAATCAGGTCATGAAGCGGACCCTTCCCGCCTTTGCCGTGATCCTGGTCCTCTACATGGTGCTGGCGATGCTGTATACCTGTGTGCTGTTCCCCAATTTCGGACTATAAGTAAACTCTATTCAGATAATACGATGGCAAAAGGAGTGTTTTGAAATGGCAAAAAAGCGTGTTCTAGGTGTGATCGGACTGGGCCATGTAGGCGCCCATGTCGCGTATGCGCTGGCGGTGCAGGGCATCGCCGATGAGTTGGTGCTGGTGGACCAAAACCAGCAAAAGCTGGCCAGTGAGGTGCAGGATCTGCGGGATGCGGCGGCGTATCTGCCTCATCGTGTCACAGTCCGCGCCGGCGATTTCGCCGACCTGGGGGAATGTGATGTGATCGTCAACAGTGTCGGTAAAATCGAACTGCTGCGGGGTACCCACGACCGCCTCACAGAGATGGATTTCACCATTCCCGCCGTCCGCGGCTACGCGGAAAAGGTCAAGGCCAGCGGTTTTGACGGTGTTCTCATCAACATTACCAATCCCTGCGACATTGTCACCCGCGAACTGGCGTTGGGACTCGGACTGCCCCGCGGCCGCGTGTTCGGCACCGGAACCGGTCTGGACACCTCCCGCCTGCTGAGTGCTCTGGCCCGGCAGACGGGCGTCGACCACAAGTCCATCACCTGCTATATGCTGGGTGAGCACGGCAATCAGCAATTTGCTCCCTGGTCCTGTGTCAGCTTCAAGGGAATGCCTCTGGACAAATGGGCAGAGACGGACGAACGGTTCCGTTTCGACCGGGACGCTTTGCAGAAAGAGTCCATCGGCGGCGGCTGGGTGACCTTCTCCGGCAAATTCTGCACCGAGTACGGCATTGCCACCACTGCCGCCCGTATGGCCCACATCGTGCTTCATGACGAGAAAGCCATTATGCCTGCCAGCATGGAGCTGTGCGGCGAGTACGGAGAAAGCGGCCTGTTTGCCGGCGTCCCCTGCGTTATCGGCGCAAGCGGCGTGGAAGAAGTGGTGGAGCTGCCGCTGACGGAAGAGGAAAAGGAGACCTTCCACCAGTGCTGCGAAGGTATTCGCCATAATATGGAACATCTCAAAGAAATCTGAAAAATCAGGAGAAACAGATCATGAATATCACCGTTACCAAGACAACTCATCCCGGCACTCTGCCCCCGGCCGACACACTGGGCTTCGGCTCCGTCTTCACGGACCATATGTTCGTGATGGATTATACGGATAAAGACGGCTGGCATGATGCCCGCATCGTCCCCTTTGGCCCCATCTCCCTCTCCCCTGCCGCCAGCGTGCTGCACTATGGCACCGAGGTATTTGAGGGGCTGAAGGCCTATCGCCGCCCCGACGGCACCGTGCAGCTGTTCCGTCCCTGGGACAACGTGGCGCGGCTGAACAAGTCCTGCGACCGCCTGCGCCTGCCGCAGCTGGATCCCGATGATGCCCTGCAGGGCATCAAGGCACTGGTGGCACTGGATCAGGACTGGGTCCCCTCCGCTCCCGGCACCAGCCTGTATATCCGCCCCTTCCTGTATTCCACCGATCCCGACCTTTCGCTGCACGGCGTGCATGCCGCTTCTTTCGTGGTGATCCTCTCTCCCGTGGGCAGCTATTTCAAGAACGGCCTTGAGCCTGTGAAGATCATGGTGGAGACCGAGGACGTCCGTGCGGTCCGCGGCGGTACCGGCGAAGCCAAGTGCGGCGGCAACTACGGCGCCGCCAACCGGGCCGGCGACCGGGCCATTGAGAAGGGCTTCTCTCAGGTACTGTGGCTGGACGGCGTGGAACGCAAGTATGTGGAGGAAGGCGGCGGTATGAACGTCATGTTCAAGATCGACGGCAAGGTAGTCACTCCCATGCTGACCGGTTCCATTCTGGACGGCATCACCCGCCGTTCCTGCATCGCCCTGCTGAAAAGCTGGGGCGTTCCCGTGGAAGAGCGTCTGCTCAGCGTGGACGAGCTGTTTGACGCCGCCAAGGCGGGCACGCTGGAGGAGGCATGGTGCGTGGGTACCGCTGCTGTCATCTCTCCCATCGGCGAGCTGAACTATCAGGGACAGGGCTATGTTGTCAATGACAGCCGCATCGGTGCGCTGTCCCAGAAGCTGTATGACGAACTGACAGGTATCCAATGGGGCCAGAAGGATGATCCCTTCGGCTGGACCTGTCCTGTCGTATAATCTGAACAGAGATAAAGCCCCGGCTGTCGGCCGGGGCTTTATCATTTGTGTCCGCAGCAGCTGCAATGGGAGCAGTTACCGCTGCAGGAGCCGGAGCAAAGGCTCTTGCCCTGCTTTTTGTTTTTAATGAGGGAGTGGACAACGGAAATGACAATGGCGATCAGAACAAGACAAATCAGAATATCAGCCAGCATGGTAAGCGCTCCTTTCTCAAATTCATAAAGATACGATGGGCTTTACCTCGTTCCGCTTGGCGGCATCCTTGTAGGGCCGCAGCAGCAGGTACAGCATTCCCGCCAAAACAAGGACCGCCACAACGGTGCCGAGGATATTGCCTGCGCCCACGAACCATCCGCCGAACTGGTTGATCATCAGAGAAATCAGATAGGCGAAGCCGCACTGATAGCCGATGGCAAACCACGTCCACTTGCGGCTGTTCATCTCGCGCTTAATGGCGCCGATGGCCGCGAAGCAGGGCGCGCACAGCAGGTTGAACACCAGGAAGGAGTAACCGGTAATGCCGTTGAACACCAGCGCCATGTTCTGGTACACGGTGCCTTCACCGCCGCCGAACAGGATACCCATCGTTCCGACGATGTTCTCCTTGGCCACAAGGCCGGTGATGGATGCCACCGCCGCCTGCCAGGTACCCCAGCCCAAAGGCTGAAAGATCCAGGCCAGAACGCCGCCGATGGCCGCCAGAATGGAGCAGTTAATCTCCTCCTCGCTGAGCATGCGGAAGGTTCCGTCCACCCAGCCGAAGTAGGTGGTGAACCACACAAAGATGGTGGACAGCAGGAT
>CAMEER010000068.1 GCA_945915065.1 uncultured Clostridia bacterium
TGTACCAGCAGCACCTCCTCGGCGTTGCACACGGAGGGGCGGCTGGTCTTGGCGTTCTCCACGATCCGCAGCGCCATGTCCAGATCGGCAAACTCGTCCACGTAAACGTGACAGATGCCGGTACCGGTCTCGATGCAGGGCACGGTGGCGTTTTCCACGCAGGAGCGGATCAGGCCCGCGCCGCCCCGTGGGATCAGCAGATCCACCAGTCCCTTGGCGGTCATCAGCTCCACGGCGCTTTGGCGGCTGATATCCTCCACGATGTTGAGAATGTCGCTGTCGCCGCCGGCCGCCGTGATACCGGCTTTCAACGCCTTCACAATGGCGTGGGCGGAGCGGTAGGCCTCCCTGCCGCAGCGCAGCACGCACACGTTGCCGCTCTTGACGGCCAGCGCCGCCGCGTCGGAGGTGACGTTGGGGCGGCTCTCGTAGATGATGGACACCAGTCCCAGCGGCACCTGCTTTTTATAGATGGTCATGCCGTTGGGCCGGCGAACCTCTGAGAGAATACGGCCCGTATGATCGGGCAGCGCCGCGATATCCCGGATACCGGCGGCCATACCGGCGATGCGCGTTTCGTCCAGACACAGCCTGTCCAGCATCACCTCGGAAATGTGACCGCGGGCGGCCTCCATGTCCCGCCGGTTCTCCGCCAGAATGGCGGCCTGATGGGCCTGCAGGCTGTCAGCCATGGCCAGCAGCAGGGCGTTTTTCTCCTCCGCCGAAGCGTTGCTGATGTGCTGCCACGCGGCTTTTGTCTTTTTCAGAATGTCAATGGTGGTCATTCACTTGCCCTCCCTTGCCAGAAAGCGGGTGCCCACGGGTTTGCCTGCCACAATGTCATATAAAAGCTCCGGCCGCTGTCCGTTGGCGATGACCATTTCACAGCCTGCTGCCGTCACGATCTGCGCGGCGTGGAGTTTGGTGGCCATGCCGCCGGTGCCCAGCGCAGAGCCGCTGCCGCCGCCCAGTGACAGAATGGTATCGTCGATGACGGACACGGTGCTGATGAGTTTGGCCTCCGGGTTTTTGTGGGGGTCGCTGTCGTACAGCCCGTCGATATCCGACAGCAGGATCAGCAGCCGCGCCCCGATGGAGGCCGCCACAATGGCGGACAGAGTATCGTTCTCGCCAATGGTGTTCTCTACGCCGATCTCGTCGGTGGCCACGGCGTCGTTCTCGTTGATGACCGGCAGCGCCCCCAACTCCAGCAGCCGGAAGATGGTGTTGCGCATGTTGCGGCTGCGGTGTTCATTTTTCACGTCCTCGCCGGTCAGCAGCACCTGCGCCACCGTGTGGCTGTATTCGTTGAACAGCTTGTCGTAGGTATACATCAGTTCGCATTGGCCTACGGCAGCAGCCGCCTGCTTGGTGGGCATATCCTTGGGACGCCCCGGCAGGTTCAGCTTGCCCACGCCCATGCCGATGGCGCCGGAGGACACCAGAATGATCTCGTGTCCCGCGTTTTTCAAATCGCTGAGCACCTTGCACAGCGTTTCCATCCGCTGAATGTTCAGGCGCCCCGTGGCGTGTGCCAGCGTGGACGTGCCTACCTTTACCGTGATTCGCACACTGTATCCCCCCCTACCGCATCCTTCGGCGCGGCAAATGATTGTTGTTTCCCATTATAACGCCTTTCTCTCTCTTTTGCACGCCTTTTTTCCGCTAAGAATACGTTATCAGAAGAAAACCCGGCATAGCGGCAGCGCCAGCAGTGCCGACAGGATCCCCTGCAGGGCTTTGGCCAGCAGATACCGACCCATAGGCAGCCCGGTGTCCTCCAGCACCGCCGCCGTCTGACAGTGGACCGATACGCCGCCCCAACCCAGCAGCGCCGCCGCCATGACGAACCCCACAGCACTGTCGGGAAGCGCCGTGACGCCGCCTGTCAGCTCCAGCAGTCCCAGCACCAGCGGCGGCACGGCGGGCCACGCCTGCCGCACCAATGCCATCAGCGCCAGAAAGAAGATGACAAACGCGCAGATATGGAGCATGGTCAGGGCGGCATTTCGCACGCACGCCACAAAGGCGGCGGGAATCGACTGTGCGCTGCGGCTCCTGAGCGGCGTAAGGGCACGCCTTTCCGGGGCGCTGCCTGCCCCTTGGAACGCCCCCAACAACCCTCCCGCTAACAGCGCCGACACCCCGTGAACGGCATACAGCGCCAGACCGATCCGGCTGCTGCCGAACACGCCCGCCCCCGCAATGGAGAGGATAAAGGACGGGCCGGCATTGTTGCAGAAGGTCAGCAGGGCTTCCGCCTTTTCCCGGGAGATACTGCCGCTGTGGTACAGCTCCCCGACCGTCCGGCCGCCCACCGGGTAGCCGCCGATGATGCCCAGCAAAAAGACCGCCGCCTCCAGAGGAAGGCGCATCTGCCGCAAAAAGTCAAAAAAGCCGCAGACGGCGGCAAAGGACACCGTCACAAAAAAGGGAAACAGCGACGGGATCACCGACCGGCCGCACAGCGCCAGCCCCTCCCGCACCGCCTGTCCCACCACCGCGTTTTTCCACAGCAGCACCACCATAAAGGCCAGCAAGCCGCCGGTAAATAACCCTTTTTTCACATACGCCCCCACCTGTCTCACCTCGAAGGAGTGTATGCGTTTCGCCTGCCCGGCATGACCGGACAGGCAAGTTTTCTCCGCCCGGCGCATATGCATCAACAGAGGTGACGCCTATGGGAGGAAAAATGCGCAAACGCTTGGCGCAAAAGGGATTGGAGGCGACTGACCGCCTGGACCTGCCGCCGATCCTGGCGCCGGATATCCCCCGGATGGAGCTGTACGGCAACCGCGCCTTTTACATGGACCGCCACCGGGGCGTGCTGGGGTACTCCACCGAGACGGTGGACATCAACGGCGGCTCGGTGGTGGTGCGGATCACAGGGAGGAACCTGCAATTGCAGGCCATGACCGACGAGGAGCTGCGGATCGACGGCATCATCGAAAAAATGGAATTTGTGGAGTAGCTATGTACGCGAAAATATGGAACTATCTGCGGGGATCCGTCCGCTTTCAATGTGAGAGCATCGCACCGGAGCGGGTGCTGAATCTGTGCGCCGTTCACGAGATCCCCTTTTGGGACGTGCAGTGGCAGACGGCGGAGCGGTTCACCCTGCGCACCACACGGGAGGGCGCGCGGCTGCTGGAGGCAGCGGCCGTGGAAACGGACGCCGCTTTGCAGCGGCTGGACGAGTGGGGCGCGCCGCTGACCCTGCGGCGGATGCGGCGGCGCTATGTGCTGTGGGCGGCGCTGGCGGCGGCGCTGGTGCTGCTGTGGTACGGCAATACCTTTATCTGGGAGTTTCGGGTGACCGGCAACGACACCGTACCCACGGAAAAGATCCTGCGGGCGCTGGAGAATAACGGCGTGACCATCGGCACCAGGGCGCTGAGCTTCGATCAGGAGGAGCTGCGCAACCACGTGCTGCTGGAGCTGGAGGACATCTCCTGGCTGTCGGTGAATGTGAAGGGCTGCACCGCCCATGTGCAGGTGGTGGAGCGCAAGCGTCCGCCGGAGATCGTGGATCGGGAAAAGCGGGCCAATGTGGTGGCGGCCCGGGCCGGACTGGTGACAAAGGTGGAGGCGCTGGACGGGCAGGCCATGGTGATGGCCGGCTCTACCGTGACGGAGGGACAACTGCTGATCTCCGGCGTGGCGGAGTCCAAATCCGGCGGCGTGCGGTTCATGCAGGGGCGGGGACGGGTCTACGCCCGCACATGGTACGAATTATCCGTCCGGGTGCCGCTTGCGGCAGAGGAAAAGGCCGGCGAGGGAAAAACTGCCACCCGTGTGGCACTGGATGTGGGAAAACGGCGGATAAAAATATACGGAAAGGGTAGCATGTTGGGGGCAAGTTGTGATAAAATAACGACGAATCATCCGTTGACGCTGCCCTTTGGCCTGCGCCTGCCGGTGACGCTGGTGGTGGAGACCACCACAAGCTGGGACACACAGACGGCGGAGCGCTCCGCCGTCCGGGCACAGGCAGAGGGCGAAGCCCAGCTGCTGGCGCAGTTGGACGATATGCTGACCGAGGGCGGGCAGGTCACGTCCACCCATTTCTCGGCGGCACGGCAGGGCGACACGCTGCTGGTGACGCTCAGCGCCGAGTGCGCCGAGCAGATCGGCGTCAGCGTGGCGGTGGAAGCGGAGGGATCCAATTGAGACATTCCCTCAGGAAAGAAGGCTTATGATATGGAACAACGCATTGGCATCGAACGCATGGAGGAGGCCATCAACCTGTTTGGCTCCTTTGATGAGAATATCCGGCTGCTGGAGACGGAGTTTCAGGTGCAGGTGGTGAACCGGGGCGGTGAGATCGTCATCTCCGGGGAGCCGGAAAACGTGATGCTGGCGGAAAAGGCCGTGCAGGCGCTGCTGACCCTCAGCGCCAAGGGCGAGGCCATCAACCAGCAGCATGTGCGCTATGTCATCGGGCTGTGCCGCAGCGGCCAGTCCGAGCGCATCAGCGAGCTGACCCAGGACGTGATCTGCATCACCAGCAAGGGCCGGCCCGTGAAGCCCAAGACCATCGGCCAGAAGCAGTATGTGGACTCCGTGATGCACAACACCGTCACCATCGGCGTGGGCCCTGCCGGTACCGGTAAGACGTATCTGGCAGTGGCGGCGGCGGTGGCCGCTTTCCGGGACAAGCAGGTGAACCGTATTGTGCTGACCCGTCCCGCCGTGGAGGCCGGTGAAAGGCTGGGCTTTCTGCCCGGCGATTTGCAGAGCAAGGTGGACCCCTATCTGCGGCCGCTGTACGACGCTCTCTTTGACATGCTGGGCGCCGAGACGTACCAGAAATATCTGGAGCGGGGCAACATTGAGGTGGCTCCCCTTGCCTATATGCGCGGCCGGACGCTGGACGACAGCTTTATCATTCTGGACGAGGCCCAGAACACCAGTCGGGAGCAGATGAAGATGTTCCTGACCCGCATGGGCTTCGGCTCCAAGGTGGTTATCACCGGCGACATCACCCAGATCGACCTGCCCACCGACAAGGTCAGCGGACTGAAGGAGGCCA
>CAMEER010000069.1 GCA_945915065.1 uncultured Clostridia bacterium
CACAGAATACCCATACGTTCTTGAACGCGCCGATATCAGCACTGTTAAAAGCCATAGTTTTTGTTTTCCCTTCTTTAGATTTTCACAAGCATCATCTGTGATTCGCCGCCGGAAGGCCTCGCAGAGTTCGCGTCCGCAGGCGCGAATCATTTTGATCATTTTTCTGACGACATGTGCGTCAGAAAAATTCTTCCCGGCCAGCAAGCGTGCCCAACGGGTGCGCGCAGTCGGCCGCAATCCCTTCGATTGAAAAACAGCGTTTTTCAATCGTTTCACAAAAATGCCTGCATTTTTGTGAATGTCAGATGATGTGCTTGGCCGCCAGAATGCCGGCCAGCTTGTCGGTGGTCTCCTTGCCGGAGCCTTCCAGCATCATGCCGGCGCCCTTCTGGGGAGGCGTAAAGGAGGTCAGAATGTTGGTGGGAGAACCCGCCAGACCGATGGTGCTCTTGTCGATCAGGGGATGATCCTTCAGCGTGTCATAGGTCATGGTGACCAGGGGCTTGGCAAAGCACTCCTCAATGCCCAGCACGCTCATGTAGCGGGGCTCGTTCAGCTCCTTGATGCAGGTAATCATGCAGGGGGTGTTCACCTTGACGGTCATGTAGCCGTCCTCCAGCATACGCTTGACGGTGACGGTGTTGCCATTCAGCTTGATATCACCGGCGTAGGAGATCTGGGGCAGATGCAGCTTCTCCGCGATCTGGGGACCCACCTGAGCGGTATCGCCGTCGATGGCCTGGCGGCCCGCCAGAATGATATCGTCAGCCTCCACACCGTAGGTGTCGATGGCGGCGGCAATGATCTGGGAGGTGGCGTAGGTGTCGGAGCCGCCGAACTCACGGGCGGTGATCAGCACGCCTTCGTCCACGCCCATGGCCATCAGCTCACGCAGCATGCCTTCCGCGGGAGGAGGACCCATGGTGAACGCGATGACCTTGCAGCCCAGCTCGTCCTTCAGGGACAGGGCGGCCTCAACGGCGTTCAGGTCGTCGGGGTTGATGATGGTCTGCATGGAAGCGCGATCCAGCGTACCATCAGGATTCACGGCCACCTTACCGGAGGTATCGGGGACCTGCTTGACTGTCACAAAAATCTTCATTTTCCTGTTACCTCCTTGCTTACTTCAGCAGATTGCCGGCGATGACCATCTGCTGCACCTGGCTGGTGCCCTCGTAGATGGTGGTAATGCGGGCGTCGCGGTAGATGCGCTCCACCTTGTACTCGCGGATGTAGCCGTAACCGCCGTGGATCTGCACGGCCTTGTAGGCGCAGCGGTTGGCGGCCTCAGCGGCAAAGTACTTGGCGATGGAGCAGGCGGAGCTGGCCTCGGGGCTGCCGGCATCCTTCAGCACGGCGGCATGATACACCAGCTGGCGGGCGGCTTCCACATCGGCGGCCATGTCGGCCAGCATGAAGCTGATGCCCTGGAAATCGGCGATGCGGCGGCCGAACTGCTTACGCTCCTTGGCGTACTTGACAGCCTCGTCCAGCGCGGACTGGGCGATACCCACGGACTGAGCGGCGATGCCCAGACGGCCGCCGTCCAGCGTCTTCATGGCGATCTGGAAGCCCTTATGCAGCGGGCCCACCAGACAATCCTTGGAAACACGGACATCCTCCAGCACCAGGTCGCAGGTGGGATAGCCGTTGATACCCATCTTCTTCTCATGGGCGCCCAGAGACACGCCGGGCAGCTTCATGTCCACCACGAACATGGAGATACCCTTGCTGCCCTTGGCGGTCAGGTCGGTCTTGGCAAAGACCACGGCCCAGTCGGCCATGGGAGCGCCGGAAATGAAGCACTTGCGGCCGTTGATGATGAAATCATCGCCGTCGGGGATGGCAGTGGTGGTGGTGCCGCCGGCATCGGAACCAGCGCCGGGCTCGGTCAGGCCGAACACCATGATCTTCTCACCACGGGCCACGGGAGGCAGATACTTCTGCTTCTGGGCCTCGCTGCCGCCCAGCAGCAGCGGGCCGCCGCCCAGAGAGTTGGAGGTGTTGGCATAGATGGACAGCACCGCGTCCACACGGGCCAGCTCCTCCACCATCAGGGCATAGGTCAGGCTGTCAGCGCCGGCGCCGCCGTACTCCTTGGGGATCTTCACGCCCATGAAGCCGAAGCGGGCCATCTTCTTGTGCATATCCCAGTTAAATTCGCCGGTCTCATCCAGCTCATCCTGGATCTCCTTGGTAAATTCCGTCTCCGCAAACTGGCGGAACAGCTTGCGCTGCATCTCGTGCTTCTTATCGAGAATCATTCGTTTTCCTCCTATTTTTATTCTTTCTTTCGCATATCAGCAGGGGATCTCATGGCTGGACTTGCCCTGATTCAGAATCTCATAGATACTGTCAATACCGCAGCGAGCCATGGATTCGGCGGCCTCCTCAGTGAAGAACGCCATATGGGGGGTGTGGTACACGTTCACGAAGGAACGCAGATACTTCAGCTTGAAGTAGGGCATACCGGGGGTCTTGATGATATCATCGTTGTGGGGAACGTGGATAATGCCGGTCTCACCGGGGAAGGCGTCCATAAACAGCGCGCCGATCTTCTCAGTCTCAACGCCCTCAATGATGGCGTCGATGTCCACCAGCTCGCCGCGGGCATTGTCGATCAGCACCACGCCGTCCTTCATCTTGGCAAGGGTTTCGCGGTTGATCATGCCGGTGGTCTCAGGCAGCAGCGGGGTATGAATGGTGATGATGTCGGACTCACGGTACAGGGTGTCCAGATCCACATACTCGGCATACTGGCGGACGGCGTCGTTTTCATACACGTCGTTGGCCAGAATACGGCAGCCGAAGCCGGACAGGCACTTAATGACGGTGTAGCCGATCTTGCCGGTACCCATGACGCCCACGGTCATGGTGCGCAGCTCACGGCCCATCTTGCCCTTCAGGGTAAAATCGTTATCGTTGGTATTGTACAGGGCCTTCTTGAACTTGCGGATGCACATGAGAATGGCCATGACGGTATACTCCGCCACGCCGTTGGGCGCGTAAGCGCCGTTGCACAGGCGGAAGCCCAGAGAACGGGCGTAGTCACAGTTCATGTGGTTATAGCCCACGCAGCGGCTGGCCAGCACCTGAACGCCGTACCCCTTCAGCTCATCCAGCACCTCGTTGCAGTAATCGGACTGGCCCAGGGTGGTGACGCCGTCGCAGCCCGCAGCCATGTTGGCGGTGGTCTTGTCCAGATTGGCGGGGGTGGAGATCAGCTCAATGCCGTACTCCTTGCACATGCTCTCAATAACAGGCTTTTCGTCGGGACGTACTTCGTAAGCAGCGATTTTCATAATTCTTCTCCTTATTCCTGCGGCGCCGTCCGCCGCTCCTCAACAGCGGACGGCACACAATGTTTTCATACTTTTCCATCCGTCCGTTCCTCATGGGACGGAGATTTCCCTCTTATCGCTCAGTCCTTCAGGGCGGGATCCATGGCCGCGGCGTCGCCGGCGGCGATCATGGCGGCCACCTGCTCGTCGGTATAGCCCAGCTTCTTCAGAATTTCCTCGGTCTGTTCGCCCAGATACGGCCCACGGTTGTAGGGCGGCAGCGGCGTCTCCTCGAACATGATGGGAGGACGCACCATGGTGCGCTTGACACCGTTGGGGTAATCCATCTCATAGAAGCAGTCGGCGGCCCATGCCTGCTTATCCTTCAGCAGCTGATCCCAGGTCTGGGCAACGGCGTAGGGCAGGTCGTTGGCGTCCATCAGGGCGCACCACTCGTCCAGGGTACGGGTAGCCATCTCCGCCACCAGGAAGTCATAGAACTCCTCGACGTTGGCCTGCAGGTTGGTCTGGGGATAGAAGCGGGGATCCTCCGCCAGCTCGGGGTGGCCGATGGCACGCATGAAGATGGGATAGTGGCGGTTGTACTGGGGCATGGCGATCTGGAGCCACTTGTTGTCCTTGGTCTTGTGGGCCACCACCAGCGGGTTGGGCAGGGTGCGGCGGGACAGGGGGAACTGGGTGGCGGGGTCGCCGTACTGGTTGGCCTGCAGCATCAGGGACACGTCCCAGATGGCGCTGTGAAACAGGGAAACCACCACGCGGTCGCCCTGGCCGGTCTGCTTGGCCCGGTACAGAGCCGCCAGCACGCCGGAGGCCAGATACAGACCCACCTGATGGTCGCCGAAGCCGGCTATGGTCAGCATGGGCAGGGAGTCCTTGTCAAACAGGGTACCCAGCACGCCGCCGCGGGCAAAAAAGGCGGTGAAATCGAAGCCCGGCAGATCCTTGTCGGGGCCTTTCTCACCGTAGCCGGAGACAAAGCCGTACACCAGCGTGGGATACTTGGCGTGGAGGGTGTCGTAGTCCAGGCCCGCCTTCTTCAGGGGGCTCTGGCGCCAGTTGGTGATGAAGATGTCGGCGCCTGCGATGAGCTTTTCCAGCGCCTCGCGTCCGGCGGCGGACTTGGTGTTCAGGGCGATGCAGGTCTTGTTGGCGTTCTCCAGATCATAGGTGGTGTTCTCCTTCTGATCCTGAGGACGGCCCTCGTTGACGGCGGTGTAGCGCAGGGG
>CAMEER010000070.1 GCA_945915065.1 uncultured Clostridia bacterium
ATCCACTTTCAGACTTTAGCGCAATATTTTCAGGCATAAGAATTTACAAAGGCAGGCAGAGTTGTAAAAACTACAATTTGGGAACGACCTTTTTGGATTTCGTGTCATTGAAGATATTGAGCACAGAGTGATACACTTAAGGTACAAAGGCAAAAGCAAATAATTTGTGCATAGAAAGGTGGACAATATCATGAAAAACGGTTTCAAGTACGACGTAGACGCGATCCGCGCACAGTTCCCGGCCTGCAAGCTGGAGATCGCCGGCGCACCCATTGCTTATCTGGATGGCCCCGGCGGTACGCAGATCCCCCAGCTGGTGCTGGACGCCATGGTGGGCTATATGGTCAACGACAACGCCAATGAGGACGGCAACTTCCGTGCCAGCACCATGGCCCGCTATACCGAGGAAACGGCCCGCGCCGCCGTAGCGGACTTCCTGGGCTGCGAGGTGCAGGAGGTAGGCTTCAGCATGGCCTCCACGCAGAACAGCTACAATCTGGCCTTGAACCTGTCCAAGACCTTTAAGCCCGGCGACGAGCTGATCATCACCGAGATCGACCACCGCTGCAACAGCGCTCCCTGGATGTCCCTGAAGCGCCTGGGCTGCGTGGTCAAGACCGTGCGGCTGGATCCTGTCACCCAGCAGCTGGACTTTGAGGACTTCAAGTCCAAGCTGTCCGACAAGACGAAGGTCGTTGCCGTGAACTGGGCCTCCAACGCCCTGGGGACCATCACCGACGTGAAGAAGTTCATCGATCTGGCGCACGAGCACGGCGCGTTTACTGTGGTGGACGCCGTTCACTACTCCGCCCACCGTCCCGTGGATGTGAAGGCCATCGGCACCGACGCTCTGCTGTGCAGCCCCTACAAGTGGTTTGGCCCTCACAGCGGCGTCATCTATCTGAAGAAGGAATACATCGCCTCTCTGGATTTCAACAACACCATGTGTGACGATATCGCCGAGGGCGGGCGCCGCTTCCACATGGGTACGCCTCAGTACGAGACGCTGGCAGGCATCACCGCCGCCGTGAATTTCATCGCCGCCGAGGGCGAAAAGTACGCTGAGTACTTCGAGGATGAGCTGAAGGGCCTGACCGGTCGCCGCAGAAACATCGTGGCCGGTGTGCTGGCCATGGACACCCACGAGATGGAGCTGGCCAAGAAGCTGCGTATGGGCCTGCGGGCTATCCCCGGTGTGACGGTCTACGGCCCCGCTGAGGGTCAGCCCCGCACCCCCACCGTTTCCTTTACCATGGAGGGCTACGCACCCGAACAGGTCACGGAGGTGTTTGGCAGCAAGGGCATCAACTCCTGGCATGGCGACTTCTACGCCGTGGAAGCCGTGGCTGCGCTGGGCCTTGCTGAGAGCGGCGGCCTGATCCGTCTGGGCATGGCTCCCTACTGCACCGAGAGCGACATCGACCGTGTGCTGAACACCGTGGCCGAGCTGGCCCGCAACCGCTGAGCGGAAATCCAACCAATCGTATCATAACAAGTGAGGCAGGGACGATGCCTGTCCCTGCCTCGTTCCATAGGAGGATATGAATATGCTGCAATATACGTTTTCACTCCCCACCACCATTCGTTTCGGTGTGGGCGCTGTCAAGGAAGCCGGTGTGTGCGCCAAATCTCTGGGCGCTACTCATGTGATGATCGTGGCCGATCAGGGTGTCATCCGTGCCGGTCTGACCCGTGATGTAGAGACCAGTCTGCGAGACGCCGACATTCCCTATACTTATTACGATAAGATCGTTCCCAACCCCAGAGATTATCACTGTGTCGAGGGCTATGAGACCGCCAGGGCCGCAGGCATCGATTGCTTGGTGGCAGTAGGCGGCGGCAGCTCCATGGACACCGCCAAGGCTATCGGCACGCTGCTGACCCACGGCGGCAAGGTGCAGGATTGGTGCGGCGCGGACAAGCTGCTGCGTCCCATCACACCGCTGATCGCTATTCCCACCACCGCCGGCACCGGCAGTGAGGTAACGCCTTTCGCCGTGGTGACAGATTCCGAGACCCATGTGAAGCTGAACATCTTCGACGCCAAGGCCGCGCCGAAAATAGCGCTGGTTGACCCCGCCATGCTGATGGGTCTGCCGCCCCACATCATGGCCGCCACCGGTATCGACGCCATGACCCACGCGGTGGAAGCCTACACCTGCAAGCTGGCCGTTCCCCACACGGACGCCTATGCGCTTTACGCCATCAAGCTTATCTCCAAGAATCTCCGCAATGCGGTGAATAACCGTTCTCTGGACGCCTGCACCGGCATGATGCTGGGCAGCACTATCGCCGGTATCGCCTTCGGCTACTCTGATGTGGCCGCCGTTCACTGCATGGCAGAAGCCCTGGGTGGCCGTTACGACCTGCCCCACGGCGTGGCCAACGCTATCCTGCTGCCCACTGTGACCGCCTACAATCTGCCCGCCAACACCAAGAAATACGCCGATGTGGCCGAGGCTATGGGACTTGATGTCACCGGCAAGACTGCGGAAGAAGCCGCTGCCGCCTGTGTGGACGGTCTGCGCCAGCTGTGCACCGACGTGGGCATCAAGCCTATGCGCGAGCATCCGGAGATCAAGCCGGAGGACTTCCACGCCCTGTCTGTGGCGGCTATGGCCAATGTCTCCACCCCCAGCAATCCCCGCGAAATGACCGTGGAGGCGTTTGAAGAACTGTTCCAAAAAGCCTATGCTGGAGAGTAAGCTGCAAAAAGTCCTAAAGCCCCGGCACCTGTGGGCGCTGGCGGTAGGGGCGGTCTGCTCCGGCAACTACTACGGCTTCAGCTACGGCTTTGAGACCGGCGGCCCCGGCTCCTTCCTGCTGGCGTTTCTGCCGGTAACGGCGATGTATGTCTGCTTCATGGCCTGTTATATGGAGTTAGCGGTCAGCAGCCCCAGCGCAGGTGGTGCGTCTGAGTACGCCCGCCGCTCCATGGGTGGCTTTGCGGGATTTATTGCGGGCTTTTCCGTGCTGGTGGCGTACATTGTCGCGCCCTGCGCGGTGGCGATCACCACCGGCCAACTGCTGCATTACCTCGTCCCGACGATCCCCGCCATGACCGCCACTGTGGTGTTCTTCTGCCTGTTTGTGGCGCTGAATCTGCTGGGCGCGAAATCATCCTCCCGGTTTGAACTGATCGCCACCATTGCGGCACTGGCGGGACTGGTGCTGTTTGCGGTGGTAGCGCTGCCGCACTCTCAGCCGGAGCGCTTGATGCTGGACGAACCGCCTGCGGCGGGATTATCCGGCGTGGCCGCAGCCGTTCCCTTTGCCATGTGGTTCTACTTCGCGGTAGATGGCCCCATTATGCAGTCTGAGGAGATGGAAGACCCCAAAACCGGCATCCTGCGGGGCTATGTTCCCGCGCTGGTTACGCTGTTTATCACGGCGCTCATCGACCTGCTGCTGCCCGCAGGCATTGCCGACTACCACGAGATCGCCAAAGTGGACTATCCGCTGGCCCGCTCTCTTGAGTTGGCGCTGGGTGAAGGTTCTGTTCTTCCAAAGGTAATTGCCGCGATTGCGCTCTTTGCCATGGTCGCGTCCTTCTCTTCTATCGTGATGGCGTTCTCCCGTCAGGCGTATGCCATGGGACGCGTGGGCTATCTGCCGAAGCTGTTCGCGCGGCTGAACCGTCATGGTGCACCGACCTTTGGACTGCTGATCCCGTCAGCGCTGGCGCTTTGCCTGTGCCTGACCGGAAAAACTGCGCTAATGGTGACGATCTCCGTGTTTGCGGCGCTCATCATGTATGCGCTGGTCATCCTGTCCAATATCCGCCTGTACCGGCAGGAGCCGACATTGGAGCGCCCCTTTGAGATACCGCATCCTGTGGTGCCGGGTATCGCCATGGTGCTTGTGGTACTGCTGTTCATCTGCGTATTGGTCACGAACCAGTCCGCTCTGAAATGGGTGGTCGTGGTCTATGCCGCAGCATCTGGGTACTACCTCTGCTTTGGAAGAGGAAAGACTGCAAAGATGCCGCACGATTGACATTGCTCTCTTCTTACTGATTCTTTGCCAAAAAGCCGTCCGTCTCATTGAGACAGGCGGCTTCCTGGCATTTTTCTGTAGAAAGAAAATGTAAATATTTTGTTGGAGGAGAAGTCAGTACATAGCTGCGCGTCTGACAGAGACAACACTTTTTCTTTGTTTACTGTAGCGCAAAATATGAGCAGCGTAAAAACTTGTGAACTGCCTGCATTTATGGTACACTTATTATCAAAGGAAAGTCTCTGTGAAGGAATTGCATCGTATTTTGGTCAAAGTTGTGGATACATATGAGTTGCAAGAGTTTGATGCTGTTTCCAAGGTGTTCTTTTATTGTTTCCAGCAGTGCAAAACATAACGATTCTCACACCATCGCAAGCTGACCCACACCGACGATGCCGGTGGCTCTGACCCACACCGTGACCCACACGGGGAAATGCTCGGAAAGGGCAAAAGATGAGC
>CAMEER010000071.1 GCA_945915065.1 uncultured Clostridia bacterium
ACTACGACCTGACCCAGCATCAGAACACCTCCGGCAAGGATCTGACCTACTTCGATCCCGAGACCAACGAGCGGTACATCCCCTATGTGGTGGAGCCGTCTCTGGGCGTGGAGCGCAGCGTGCTGGCGGTGCTGGTGGACGCCTACGACGAGGAAGTGGTGGACGCGGAGAAGAACGACGTGCGCACCGTGCTGCACCTGCATCCGGCGCTGGCCCCCTACAAGGCCGCGGTGCTGCCCCTCAGCAAGAAGCTCAGCGACAAGGCCCGTGAGATCTACGCCGAGCTGTCCAAGGAGTGGATGATCGACTTCGACGAGACCGGCTCCATCGGCAAGCGCTACCGCCGTGAGGACGAGGTGGGCACCCCCTTCTGCATCACCGTGGACTTCGACACCGTGGGCGACGCGGAGAAGGCCGGCGACAACTGCGTCACCGTCCGGGAGCGTGACACCATGGAGCAGGTGCGTATTCCCGTCAGCGAGCTGAAGGCTTATCTGGCAGAGAAGCTGGCGTATTGAGCCGACAAGAGAGCAAAAAAAGAGAGCCGCAAGGCTCTCTTTTTTTACTTCTTCACCTGCGCCAGATACTCCTCCAGACACAGATCGTTGTCCATGATGTACCGGGCGGCTTCCTCGCCCACATAGCGGTAGTGCCACGGCTCGTAGATGACGCCGGTGATGTCCTCCTTCCCCTCCGGGAACCGGAGGATGAAGCCGTAGTCGGCGCAGTGCTCCATCAGCCAGGCGTAGGCCGGGGTGTTGGCGAAGGTCTGCTCCAGCGTATAGTCGCCGCTGCCGCCCACGTCCATGGCCAGACCGCAGTTATGCTCGCTGAAGCCGGGACGCTTGACGATGGTGCCGCCCACCTTCTGGGCCTCCAGATCGCTGTAGCCCTTGTCGGTGTACTGCTTCACCTTCCGCCAGTAGAGGACATCCTGCTCCTCCTTGGGACGGTAGGCGCTGACCACCGCCAGATCGTAGGCGCTGGCGTCTTGGAGCATCCGGTTCACCGCATCGATGATGCGGCTGTCCACCTGCTTGCCGCCGCTGACGGTGGAGAAGGACACGTCGCTGTCGTAGCCGGCGGGCAGGGGGTTCCAGTCGTTGACCAGCAGCAGGTTCCACGGCGCTTCGCCGCCGCCCTGATAGCTGTCCGCCTGCACGTAGTGGCCGGCGGTGGGGTATTGCAGCAGGCCGCTGGCGTCGATATAGGGTTCGCTGACCGTCTGGCCGCCGTTGGGATCGTCGGTGGTATCGGGATCGTCCGTGTTGCCGGGGTCGCCGGTGGTGTTGGGATCGTCCGTGGTCTGGCCGTCGTCCGGCGTCTGCACGTCCGTCACCGGATCGGGATCAGGGTCGGGTTTCTCCTTTTTGCTGACGCCCACTATCACCAGCACCACCGCGGCGATCAGCACCACAAGGGCGATGAGCCATACGATGGGGGCAGGGCCCCGGCGGCCGTGATAGGCGCGTTTTCCGTTGTTTGCCATAATTACAGTCCTCCAAAAAATGTCCGGATGTCCGCCTCGCCGCAGGCAGCGCTGCCCTGAGCGAAGCCGTCCCGTCCGCCGCCCCGTCCGTTGAGGGCGGTATTCATCTCCTTGATCAGCTCCCGGATGTCCGCGCCGGGTTGGATGACGGCGTACTTATACGCCCCGTCCTGTCCCGCGAACACCGCGCAGCGTCCGCCGCACCGGGCCGCCACCATGTCGCACAGCCGCCGCACGGCGTCCGGCTCCATGGGGGGCTGGATCAGCAGCACGTGGCCGGCGTTTTCATATCGGGCGGCCAGCGCCGCGAAGCGTTCCGTCTCCAGCGTGTCGCAGCGCTGCTTCAGGGCGGACAGCTCCTCCTTCAGCCGCAGTACCGCGCCGCAGGTGGCGTCGGGCTTCACCGACAGCTCCCGGCCGATGGCGCTGTTCTGCTGCCAGCTGGCGGCCAGATAGTCCAGCGCCCGTTTGCCGCACAGCAGCTCCAGCCGCACGCCGCTGCGGAACTTCTGCCAGCCGATGAACTTCACCAGCCCCACCTGGGCGCTGGCGGACACATGGGTGCCGCAGCAGGCGCAGCGGTCCGCGCCGGGGAACTCGGTGATCCGCACCGGGCCATCCAGCGCCTTCTTGCTGCGGTAGCTGAGCTCGGCCAGCGTGTCGCCGTCCGGCCACAGGATCTTCATGGGGTGGTTTTCCCAGATGTACTGATTGGCCCGCCGCTCTATCTCCAGCACGCCCTCCCAGGGGATCTCGGCGTTGTAGTCGATGGTCACCACGTCGGCGCCCATGTGGAAGCCCACGTTGTCGCAGTGATAGGCGCTGCACAGCATACCGGAGACGATGTGCTCGCCGGAGTGCTGCTGCATATGGTCAAAGCGGCGCGCCCAGTCGATTTCGCCGTGTACGGGAACGCCCACCGTCAGGGAATGGGCGCAGGTGTGGCGGATGACGCCATTGCGCTCCTGCACGTCCAGCACCGGCTCGCTGCCCAGCCGGCCCAGGTCGCAGGGCTGGCCGCCGCCCTCCGGATAAAAGGCGGTGCGGTCGAGCGTGATGAGATAGCGCTTCCCCTCCGGGACGCAGTCCGTCACCACAGCGTCGAAGGCGCGCATATACGGGTCGTCGTAGTATAGTTTGATGGTATTCATTCCTCGCTCCCTTGTGGAAAGTTTTCTATCCCTTAGTATGCTACAAAACGGCGGAAAAGGCAACTGGTATTTTGATGCGGGGGTGTTTCGCTCTCCGGGGCGAGGGGGTGTTTCGCGTCTCCGGACGCGACCTACTTTTGCCCTTGGCGGCAAAAGTAGGCAAAAACGCCATTCAAACCTGCGGTTTGAAAATCCGCCCACGCTATACCTTTCTGATTTTGATACCATGTACCACGCGTTCGCAGAACATGGCCGTTGTCGTGCCGTATGACGAACTGACTTCCCTCTTGCGCCGCTGCACCCCAAGGGTACTTGTTCCGCTTCGCTTCACGGCGCCGCTCATGCGCTGCAACGGTAGAACAAAAAGCGTTGTTCGACGTGGGTATCAGCGGCAGCGGCGCTGTTGCTGAGACAGTCCCTTGACGGAACGAAACAGGAAGATTTGCGTGAACGTGTGGCAGGCACTCTCATTTTTTCCCACGGCGTAGCGCGCAAGGAAGTGAAGAAACCTTTGGTTTCTTCCGGCTCTTTTGGCTACTTTTCCAGCTGCTGGGAAAAGTAGCCCGTCGGAGACAAAAAAAGCAGGTCGCGCCGGGGCGCGAAATACCCAAAAAAAGAAAGCCCCGCAGGAGGCTTTCTTTTCGCTTATGAAATCAGTGTCAGTCGTCCTTCTCCACATCACCCACAATGGCGATATGCAGCTCGTCCAACTGCTTCTGCTCCACGGTGGAGGGCGCGCCCATCATGATATCCTGGGCGTTCTTGTTCATGGGGAAGGGGATGATCTCCCGGATGGAGCTCTCGCCCGCCAGCAGCATCACCATGCGGTCCACGCCCGGAGCGATACCGGCATGGGGCGGCGCACCGTAGCAGAAGGCGTTGTACATGGCGGGGAACTTCTTCTTCACGTCCTCCTCGCCCAGACGCACCAGCTCAAAGGCCTTGATCATGATCTCGGGGTCGTGGTTCCGGACAGCGCCGGAGGACAGCTCCACGCCGTTGCACACCAGGTCGTACTGGTTGGCGTAGATATCCAGCGGGTCTATCTCGCCCCGCTCGGCCTTCAGCAGCACCTCCATGCCGCCGTTGGGCATGGAGAAGGGGTTGTGGCAGAACTCCAGCTCGCCGCTCTCGTCGCCGATCTCGTACATGGGGAAGTCCACGATCCAGCAGAACTCGTAGCGCTCCTTGTCCATGTGGCCCTCACAGGCGGCGCCGAAGGTCTTGATCATCACGCCCACGGACTTGGTGGCGTACTGTCCGGCAGCCACCACCACCAGCGTGTTGGGCTTGAGATTCAGCACCTTGGCCAGCTCGTCCTTGATGGGGGCGACAAACTTGGCGATGCCGCCGGTCAGCTCGCCGTTTTCGTCCACCTTGAACCAGTAGCCCTTGGAGCCGGACTGCACCTCGCAGTCGGTCAGCAGCTTTTCGATCTGCTTGCGGGT
>CAMEER010000072.1 GCA_945915065.1 uncultured Clostridia bacterium
CTCGTGGTTTATATGGTAAGGAAAAAGAGAGAGCGAAAGCTCTCTCTTTTTCCTTACTTTTTTCTGTATGCCATTCGCCGGCCTGCCGGGATGCAGATGCACTTCCGCAGCCGTTATTCCTGATACGGCTCCTCCAGCGTCTCCGGCGACCGCAGGAACTTTCGGAAATCGTTGTAGAAGGCGGCGTACTCATAGCCGGTGCAGATGCGCTCGTCCATCACCACGCCCAGCGGCATGATCTTCTTGTTGAGGTTGCCGCTCATGTAATCGGGCACCGGCTTGCCCATGCAGACGAACACGCTGGTGGTGCCGAATTCATAGCAATGGTGGTGGATGTAGCTGGTCTTGATGGAGGCCAGATTGGTGATGAACAGGCTGGTGTGGAAGGGGCTCAGGTCGATGATCTTCCTGGGCAGCAGGCCGTGCTTATCCAGATGGTACGCCAGCCACACCACGAACTTGGGCAGGCCCGGCACCGAGAACATCATCCGGGCGAACTTGTCGGTGCTGTTCTTGTGTTCCGTGGCGGTGTTGGCGTCGATGGCGTCGGTGATCTTCTGCTGAATGGAGAAAATGGTGTCCTCCGGGTCGAGATAGATCTTCAGCGTGGTCTCATCGGGCCGCCCATCCGGCAGCTTCTTCAGGATCACGAAGGAGACGCAGAAATGATTGCGTTCATAGATCCGGCTGTTCATCACAAAGTAGTTCAGCTTGGGGTTATACAGGACCGCCCGGTAATAGGCGGCAATCAGCAGCGCCATATGGTTGATGCGGATGCCGCCGCGGCGTTTTTCCCGGATATAGGACTTGACCAGTTCCTCGTCGATATATTCGGTGATGGTGTTCTGGGCGTCATACCGCTTGGGCATAATATAGGGAATCGCCGCCACGATGGGCGGGATATCTTTTACGCGGGTACCGTCTGGACGCATGGGTTGTTCCTCGCTTCCTTCAATTTTCGGTTCCATTATACGGGATATATCTTCTTATTGCAACACGGTCTGCCAGATTTTTTCCTTTACCTTTGTTGGCAAATTTGGTATACTGTACTTTATTATAGAAGGAAGCGAAAGGAGGCGGGGGATCATGAAATTTCCCTCCTGGCACGTTGCGCCGGAAAACTGCGCCGCAAGTTCGCGTCTGATGGATGCGGGATATCCCTATCTGGTATCCGGCGTGCTGGCCAGCCGCGGCGTGGACACCGCGGAAACGGCGGCGGAGTTCCTGACCCAGGAAACATCGCTGACCCATTCCCCTTTCCTGATGCGGGACATGGACAGGGCCGTGGAGCGGATCTCCCAGGCCCTTGCCAACGGTGAGAAGATCGCCATTTTCGGCGACTATGATGTGGACGGCATCACCGCCACCTGCATTATGGTGGATTATCTGAAAAGCCGCGGGGCTGAAGTGGTACACTACATCCCCCGCCGGATCGAGGACGGCTACGGCCTCAGCTGCGAGGCCATCGAGGGACTGCGCAGGGGCGGCGCCACGCTGCTGGTGACCGTGGACTGCGGCATCACCGGTGTGGAGGAGGTGGCCTTTGCCCGCTCCATCGGCATGGACGTGGTGGTCACCGACCATCACGAATGTAAGGAGGCGCTGCCGGAAGCCTCCGCGGTGGTGGATCCCCGCCGGACCGACTGCGGCTATCCCTTCAAGCACCTGGCCGGGTGCGGCGTGGCGCTGAAGCTGGTGCTGGCGCTGGGCGGCCCGGACAGGGAAGAGGCCCTTTTTGCCCGCTACTGCACGCTGGCGGCCATCGGCACGGTGGCGGACGTGATGCAGATGACCGGCGAGAACCGCACCATCGTCTCCCGGGGCCTTGCCACGCTGGACCGCTCGGACTTCATCGGGCTGCACGCCCTGCTGCGGGAAGCAGGTCTGGCCGGACGGGAGATCTCGTCGGTGCAGATCGGCTTCGTGCTGGCGCCCCGCATCAACGCGGCGGGCCGTATGGGCGCCGCCGACATGGCGGCGGATCTGCTGCTGTGTCAGGACGCGGCCCAGGCGGAGGAGCTGGCCAAGGCGCTGTGCGCCCTGAACCGGGAGCGACAGAGCGTGGAGCAGTCCATCTACTCCCAGGCGGAAGCCATGATCGACGGCCTGCCGGAGGAGCAGCGCCGGGCGCTGGTGCTGGCCTCGGAGACCTGGCATCAGGGCGTGGTGGGTATCGTGGCCTCCCGTCTCAGCGAAAAATACTCCCGTCCCAGCTTTATGATCCATCTCAACGGCGGCGTGGGCAAGGGTTCCTGCCGCAGTTGGGGCGGCTTCAACCTGTTTGCCGCGCTGGAGAGCTGCTCCGACCTGCTGCTGGGCTTTGGCGGTCACGAGCTGGCGGCCGGCTTTACCATCGAGGAGCAGAACATCCCCGCCTTCCGGACGCGGATGAACCAGTACGCCGCCGAATACTGGGTGGGGCAGGCGCCGGAATCGACGCTGGAGGTGGATATGGAGATCCGCCAGCCCGCCCGGGTCACCCTGCAGGAGGTGGAGGCGCTGGGTGCGCTGGAGCCCTACGGCAGCGGCAACGCGCGGCCGCTGTTCTGCCTGATGGGCGCCACGCTGCTGCGGACCCAGAACGTGGGCCAGAACCGGCATTTGAAGCTGCGGCTGGGCAAGGGAAGCGCCCAGTTCGACGGCATCTTCTTTTCCACCAACGCCGCCGCCTGCGGCTGTCAGGAGGGCGACCGGGTGGACGCGGCGTTCTACTTGCAGATCAACGAATTCCGGGGCAGCCGCACCGTACAGCTGCAGATGGTGGACATCCGCCCCTCGCTGCTGGCCAGCAGCCGGGAGCAGGAGTCTTTGACGCTGGTGGCGCAATGTGCCGCCGGCAAACCGGTGTCCGCCAAAAACGCCCGGCGGATGCTGCCCTCCCGGGAGCAGTGCGTCGCCATGTGGCGGGCGCTGGAGCATCTGGCCGCCGCCGGTGAGCTGCACACCGCCTATCTGCCGCTGCTGCGGTCGCTGTCCGCTTCCATGGGAAAGACGGACGCCTTCCTGCGCAGCGCCTTCTGTCTGGAGGTCTTTCAGGAACGGGGTCTGCTGCGTTTCCGGCGGCAGGGAGACGAGATCTTCCTGTCACTGGCCGCCAAGGATAAAAAGGTCAAGCTGGAGGATTCCGAGTACATACGGCGCCTGACGGACGCCGAAACCGGTCGGGGAGGAGGCGGTATCCAGTGAGCAATCCTGTGGATATTGATGCCATGTATCAGCATTTGGAGGACACGGTCCGCGGCTACAATCCCTCCGCCAATTTCCAGCAGATCCGGCAGGCCTATGAGCTGGCACGGGAAATGCACGGCACCCAGATGCGTAAGGATGGCTCGCCCTTTATCACCCACCCGCTGGCGGTGGCCCAGATCGTGGCGGAGGAGCTGCATCTGGACAGCGAATCCATCATCGCGGCGCTGCTGCACGATACCATTGAGGACACCTCCGTCACCCATGAGCAGATCGCCAAGCTGTTTTCCCCTACCGTGGCCGATCTGGTGGAGGGCGTCAGCAAGCTGACCCGGGTTCACTACACCTCCAAGGAGGAGGAGCAGATGGAGAACCTGCGGAAGATGCTGATGGCCATGAGTAAGGACATCCGGGTGATCCTCATCAAGATCTCCGACCGGCTCCACAACATGCGCACCATGGAGTACCAGACGCCGGAGAAGCAGAAGCAGAA
>CAMEER010000073.1 GCA_945915065.1 uncultured Clostridia bacterium
ACGATGCAGTAGGAGCAGAAGTTGTTGCAGCCGTACATGATGGACACCCATGCCCGGGTACGGCCCTCACGGACCACCGGCATGCCCTCCGCAATGGAGCCGTGCTCGTCCTCCACAGAGAACACCCGACCCCGGCGGGTATAGACCTGATACAAAAGCTCCGGAAACTTCCACAGGGCCTGAGGGCCGAACACCAGATCCACATGGCGGTAGGATCTGCGGACCTTTTCCGCCACCTCCGGACGCTGGGCCATGCAGCCGCACAGGCAGATGATCTGCCGCGGATTGGCCTTCTTGGTGTGGGTCAGGGCGCCCAGATTGCCGTAGACTCGCTTTTCCGCATGGTCACGGATGGCGCAGGTGTTCAGCACGATGATATCCGCCTGCTCCGGCGCGTCCACAAACGTGCAGCCCATGGCCTCCAGCATCCCCATGATGTGCTGGCTGTCGGCCACGTTCTGCTGGCAGCCGAAGGTGTCCACCAGCGCTTTGGGACGGCGGCCCGCCGTCTCATGCAGCGCCTTTATCTTTTCGGTAAATTCCCGCTGACGGGCCATATCAGCGTCAGACAGGACCACATTCTTTCGTTCCAAGGGTACCTCCTTCGCCCGGCGCCGCGGCACAGGGCGATATGTTTCGACTTTAATCATGGTATTATACCACATTTGAAAGCGCAACACAAGAAACACGCAGAATAAAAGTTGCAAATTCCGCTGTCATGCGCTATGATGGGGGTATTCTGATAATGACGAGGGATTTGACATGATCTATATTCTCTATACGGCCGTGATACTGCTGCTGGTGGGGTGCGATCAGCTGCTGAAAAGCTGGACGGTACACCAGCTGGAGCTGGGACAGAGCGCCGCTTTTCTGCCGGGCTTCATGCAGCTGACGCGGGTGCACAACTACGGCGCGGCATGGTCCAGCTTTTCCGGTAAAACGGCGCTGCTGGTGGTGGTGACGGCGGCGCTGATGATCGCGGTGGCCTATCTGCTGATCCGGCGGATCGTGCGCCATCCGCTGGGGATCGCGGCGGCGCTGCTGATCCTGGGCGGCGGCGTGGGCAACATCATCGACCGCATTGCCCACGGCTATGTGGTGGATATGTTCGATCTGCTGCTGTTCGACTACCCGGTGTTCAATCTGGCCGACTGCTTTGTGGTGGTGGGTGTGATCCTGGGTGCGGTGTACTACCTGTGGTTCTATGAAAAATACGACGCGAGGAAGAAAAGCGATGCATCTGACGCTGACGGCGACAAGTGAAGACCGGGGACAGCGGATCGACGCGTGGCTGGCTGTTCACGCGGAGGGGGTGACCCGCAGCGCCGCCGCCCGGCTGCTGGAGACCGGCGGCGTTACCGTAAACGGTGAACCGGCTGCCAAAAACTACCGGCTGCGGGGCGATGAGACCGTTGCGGTCGTCCGTCCCGAGGCGGAGGAGACTGCGGTGACTGCTCAGGACATTCCGCTGGACGTGGTATACGAGGACGCGGACGTGATCGTGGTGAACAAGCCTGCCGGTCTGGTGGTGCATCCTGCGCCGGGACATCCCGACGGGACGCTGGTGAACGCCCTGCTGCACCACTGCGGCGATTCCCTGTCCGGTATCGGCGGCGAAAAGCGGCCCGGCATCGTACACCGTATTGACCGGGACACCAGCGGTTTGATCATTGCCGCCAAAAACGACACCGCTCACCTTGCCCTGAGCGCCCAGCTCAGCGACCATACCCTGGCCCGGACCTACGAATGTCTGGTGATGGGCAATCTCCGGGAGGACAGCGGCACCGTGGACGCTCCCATCGGGCGGCATCCCGTCGACCGGAAAAAGATGGCGGTGAATCCCCGCAATGGCCGGCGGGCCGTGACCCACTGGGAGGTCATCGCCCGCTATAACGGAGTGACCCATGTGCGCTGCCGTCTGGAAACGGGCCGCACCCATCAGATTCGTGTACACATGGCCTACATCGGCCACCCCATTCTGGGAGATACGGTATACGGCGCGAAAAAAGCGGTACCGGGGCTGACCGGGCAGTGCCTGCAGGCGGTGGAGCTGCGGTTTATCCATCCCCGTACCGGCCAGTTGGTGACGGTGAGCTGTCAGCGCAGCGAGGAATTTGAGCGGCAGCTGCGGAAATATGCAAGCCGGGATTGACGACCCGGTAATGGCTTTGCATGCAAATTTTGCATTTTCCCCACAAAAGGTGTTGACAAATCTCCCGTTTTGCGCTACTATATTACCGTTGTCTGCGCGGTTAGCTCAGCTGGCTAGAGCACATGCTTGACGTGCATGGGGTCACAGGTTCGAGTCCTGTACCGCGCACCATCCAAAAACCTTGGAATCACAATGGTTCCGAGGTTTTTTCTTTGCCTTTTCCTGGAAGAAAAGAGACTCTCCGCTTGCGGTATTTTGGGGTATTTTCGGGCAATTTCGGGGCTTCTTGTTGCAAAAGTGTTGCAAATTTTTTCGGCCCTCTATCCGTTGTGCCACAAGGGTTTGCGGGATTTTTGCGGATATCACTGTTGCAAATTTCTCAAGCCGGCTCCTTCCGAAATGCTTCACGCACTTTCTCGATGGTTTGTTTTTCCCTGCTTTGACGATCATAATGCGTGTAAACACGCAAGGTCATATCCACAGTACTGTGGCCAGCAAGATACTGCACCTCTTTGATGTCCAATCCAGCTTCAAACAATCTTGTGATATAAGTGTGTCGCAAAATATGTGCTGTCAGATGCTTATTCGGTAGCTCTCGTTCCACCAATCTCCACATACTGCGGAATGAGCTTTTCGTCAATGCCTGATGGTTTTCCATCGCCACCACAAACTGCGAGTGAGATAGTGGCTTCTGCTGTAAAAGCCATTTCTCCAGCGCTTCCGGGAGCGGAATGTTGCGTATTGCCGCAGGAGTTTTTACTTCCGCATCAACCTCTGTTTTTCCCTCTTTCACAAGTGCGTTACTGCTAACGTGGATAATCTTCTCTCGGAAATCAATATCTTTCCAACGGAGTGCTATAATTTCGCCACGTCGCATTCCTGTGTTCAGAGCTATCATCGCAAAAGTTTTTGCCCTTTTATTTTTTATACGGGATAAAAGTAGTTCACTTTCTTCCGGTGTTAGAGCTATCTTTTCTTGAGTCTTCTTTCCACCTGCTCTCAGCGTTACGCTGACAGGGGATTTTGCAACGAGCCCATTTTCCTGTGCAATGCAGAAAATATTGCGGAGAATAGCCAGAACCTTGGGCTGAAGAGATTTACTTTTGCTTGAAAGCGCTGCCATAAGAGCCTGCACTTGTGATACATGTACTGGCTAAGAAGGGTGCGACCTATCAGAATGTGTATTTCGCTTCCGACGGTGAGGCGGGAAAGTTCACCACCAATATCTTTGCCTATCCCACCACCTATGTGGTTGACAGGAACGGCAACATCGTGGGCGACCCCATCGTGGGCGCTATTACGGAAAAGAAGCAGGCGGAGGCACTGCAAGCCCAAATCGACAAGGCTCTCTCCGCCGATATGGGCTGACAAACGGAGATTTCCCCACAAGGAGGGATACGCGCCATAAGGCGGCGGACAGGTGATGTCCGCCGCCTTATGGCTATTTTAGATGAGGTGTTTGCAGATTGATCTCAAAGGAAATGCGTATCGGTCAATCAGCCGTTCTT
>CAMEER010000074.1 GCA_945915065.1 uncultured Clostridia bacterium
TTCATCTTGTACGCGAAGGCCTTTTCCGACGGCAGAATGTGCTCCCGCTGCAGGTTGCTGTCCACCATGGTAATGACAGCCTCCTCGTCGGTCAGCTGACGGACGATCACCGGCATGGTGTCCATCCCCAGCGCCTTGCAGGCCGCCAACCGCCGGTGGCCGGAAATCAGCTCGTACCCGCCGCCCTCCTTGGGCCGCGCCAGGGCGGGAGACAGCACGCCGGCGTTGGCAATGCTTTTCATCAGCTCCGCCATCTCCGCGTCGTTTTTCACCTTGAAGGGGTGGTCCTTGAAGGGCGCTAGTTCCGAAAGCGGAAGCTCCTCTACCTTCGGCTTGCGGGTGTCCGCCCGCTCCTGCTCGGTCATGAACAGCTCATCATAGCCGCTCAGACCCAAATCAATGGTTTGGTTTTTCAATTTCATCATCTCTCTTTCTGCTGTAATCAGCGTTCATAATGCTTTTCCTCTTTCACCGGGGCGTTCTGCTGCCGCAGCGCGCTTTTCTCCCGCTCCGAGAGATGGGGGTCGTTCTCCAGCCGCGCCTCAAATTCACTCTCCAGAAGCTCCCGGAGCTTGGGGTGATCCTCAATGATGTCGCAGGCTGTTTTCTTTTTCTTCCGCAGATCGGCCAGCACCGTGGTGCAGGCGGCGCACTGCTTTTTGAGCTCCGCCATCCGCTCCGGGTCGGTGCAGTTTCTCTGCTTGTTGCGGACCTTGCTGCGGGTGTCGGTCACCTCGTCGATCTCTGCGTTGACCCGCGCGATATAGCGCTGCAGATCCTGCGGCGTCTCCAGATGCTCCCGCTCCACCAGCGTCATTTCAGCGGTGTACCGGTCCAGACGGCGGCAGGCCTCCCGGCACTCCGCCGACAGGGGCTGCTGATACTCCTTTTTGTACATGGGCGCGATGCCCAGCACGATAGCGACGGCGCGGAAAAAGCTGACGTATCCGGTGATGCGCGGCGCCTTGCAGTAGAAATCCCGCTTGCGGTAGTACGCCTCCGTGGGCGGGTTCTCTCTTGCGTAGCTCCTGGAATAGGGCCTCAGAAAGGCGTAGTAGCTCTGCGTGACCCGGTAGTCCAACTGGTTTTCCAGCAGTCGCTCCCGCATGGTTTCCTTTTCGTAGGCGGGGCCGAGCCGGAAGGTGCGGGTGCATTTTTTGGAGCGGAAGGGCCGGATCGTGGCGTACTTGTGGTTTGGGCCGCACTCGAACGCATAGCCCAGCTTGCGAAGCACCATGGTCATCTCCGACCAGCTGCTGCACAGGCTTAACGCCTCGTCCAGCGCCTCGCGCATCAGATTGAAGCGGGTGGGCTCGCCGTTCTTTTCGGCAAAGTAGACCGAGCGCGTCGTTTTGTGCCGCTGCGGGTTCTGCACCACCGACAGGCCGTGCTCCCTGCAGATGCGGTCCGACATGGCGCGCAAGGCGTAGTAGACGCCGTATTTGGCCTCCAGCTTGCGCCCGTCCCACATGCCCACGGAGTTCACGACGAAGTGGTTGTGGTAGGTTCCTGTGTTGAAGTGGGTCGCCACCAGCACCTGATAGCTGTCGCCCCAGAGCCGCCGCGCGGTCTCGAGTCCGATCCGGTGACACTCCGCCGCCGACACCTCGCCGGTCTTGAAGCTTTGGTAGGCGTGGTAGGCCACGTTTCCGCCGGCCTTGCCAAAGCGCCGCTGGGTGGCGGACATCTCCTGCGCCGCCGTTTCTGCGCGGCAGTTGATGCCGGTGACGGCATAGCTCTGCTCGCCCTCGTCCAGGGTCTTGGGCTTGTTGGCGGCGTAGATCAGCACCTGCTCCAGATCCGTCAGCCGGGTCTTCTCCGGGTTGCTGCAGTAGTCCACCACGCGGGAAACGCTGTCATGGATCGCCCAGATCTTCGTCACCGCCATCGACATCATCCTCCTTCCCGTGATAGGCCTGCAAAAGCAGATCCTCGATCTCCGTCAGCGCGTCGCTGAACGGCGCCATGGAGACCTCGTAGCGAATACCGTCGTGCAGCCGCGTCAGCTTCCGGTAGGCCTGCATCAGCTCTTCCTTGGGCGCCTCTCTGACCGCCGTGTCCGTCCCCAGGGTGCGGAGATATTCCGACATGTTCATGCCGCATTTCCGCGCCTTCCTGCGGATCAGATTCTTCTCGGTCTTAAAGACGCGCACGTTGATTTCCTCCGTGCGGTTGCGCATGTCGTTCACCTCCTTTGGGCGGGGTTACAGGGGCGGGCCCCTTTCGTATCGGCGGATACGGGGGAATTGGGAGCCGGACGGCTACACAAATCCCATGCTCGTTACCCTTACGGATAAAAAAGCTGCGTATAGCCACGAGCCTTCCCATGTTACGATGCTCCATTCCCTTCGGCCTCCCTCCGTGACGCAGATGACGGCTGTGACGGTAAAGGGGAAAGCGGGGCGCTACCGTCATTTGCCCTTCTCTGTGACGCAAGCCCCTCGCTCCCGGAAGCACCGTCACGATCGTCAGCACCGTCATGCAACTCCAGGATGATCAGCCGGGCCGCCGCTGTTTTGCGGTACTCATAGCTGATCCCCATGGGGAGGAAAACCTCGCTGTAATACCGTGTCAGATACTTGCTGGCGACGTTGGGCTTCAGCTCGGTGTTGCCCACGGCGGCCAGCAGCTCGGTGGCGGTGCCCTGGAATTTACTGTGCTCAAAAAGGAACTCCACGACCTCGTACACGAAATCGGGAATCCGCTCCCTGCGCAGGTCGTCGGCATTGAGCTCCTCGGTGATCTCCCAGCGGACGCCGCACATCTGCATTTTCAGTTTCTTTTCCTCCACATCGCGCCCGGTGATGCAGAGGGCGGCGGCGTCGCCAAAGCGTTCCTCCTTGCGGAGGATCATCACCGTGTCCGCCACGCCCATGATGCCGGTGGAGCCGGTCATATCGTTGAAGATATTGCTGCTGTCCCGATCCTTCCGGGTGTGGTGCACCAGAAAGATGCAGATGCCGTGATTGTCGGCGATCTTCTTCAGCGACGACAGATCCCGGTAGTCCTGGGCGTAGGCGTTGACCTTCCCGGAGACGTTGTCCCGGATCATCTGCAGCGTGTCGATGAAGATCAGCCCCGTGGATGGGTAATCCTGCAGCACGGCTTCGATCTGCCCCTCCAGCTCAGCGCCCAGCTGACCGCAGGAAAAGCCAAAATGCAGGTTCTCCGGCGGCGCTTCGGTCAGCTCCTGCATCCGCTGCTGGATGCGCCACTCCCGATCCTCCAGTGCCAGATATACCACGTCGGTTTTCCGGGTGGGGATGCCCCATACCGGCTCGCCCTTGCTGATTTGCAGGCAGAGCCAGAGGACCATCCAGCTCTTGCCGATCTTGGAGTCGCCGGCCATGACCGCCAGCCCGTCGGCGAGGATGCCGTCAATGAGCATCCTCGGGTGCGCCAGCGGCTTGTAGTACAGCGTCTCCGCGTCGATCAGTTGAATCTTGTTCATGTGTTTTCACCT
>CAMEER010000075.1 GCA_945915065.1 uncultured Clostridia bacterium
TACGCACAGGATATGTTCCATCAAATCTGATGCTGACAATTTGAATTGAATACTCGCACATCAAGAGCATCTACTCCGGTAGGTGCTCTTTTCAGCCTCCTGACTGTCCACTTTCCGACGGTCAGGAGGCTTTTTTCTTTTTTTGAATTTTCCTCCGCTCAAATCCGCCGCCCATCTCCAGTGGAAAGTGTAAGGCAACGACACCGGCCTTGCAGAAACGGAGGTGAGACGACATGGATCACGGCAACCGCAGAGACAGCAACATCGCAGCTGAAGAAATCTTGGTGCTGGGCGCGATCAGCCAGGTATCCGCCCGCATGGCGCGAAGGCTTGCTGCCCTTGCCAAACAAAGACAACCCGAGGAAGGAGGAAAACACTATGAGCAAGATGAGCGATATGGCTCAGACCATCGAAGAGCTCCGCAGTGCTGCTGCCGCTATTACTGACGCCGCCAATTGGCTGTCCCAGCAGTTCAACAGTGACGCTGAGGAAGCCCCGATCACGGAGGCCCAGCTGGAGAAGAAACCGGAGTTGACCTTGGAGCAGGTTCGAGCCGTGCTGGCGGACAAGTCCCGCGCTGGCCACACCGCCGCAGTCCGGGATCTCCTGCAGAAGTACGGCGCAGCAAAGCTATCTCAGGTTGACCCCAAGCACTATGAGGCCCTGCTGAAGGACGCGGAGGTGATCGGCAATGCCACCTAATGGACACGCGCTCCTCTCCGCTTCGTCCTCGGACCGCTGGCTCCACTGCCCGCCATCGGCACGGCTCTGTGAGAGCTACGCTGACAAGGGCAGCGACTACGCCGCCGAAGGCACCGACGCCCACGCGCTCTGCGAGTACAAGCTCCGGAAGGCGCTGGGCATGCAGGCCGAGGACCCCACCGAGAACCTCACCTGGTTCAATCAGGAGATGGACGACTGCGCCACCGGCTATGCCGCCTACATCCTGGAGTTGGTGGAGGCCGCCAAGGAGACCTGCGCGGACCCGGTCGTCCTGATCGAACAGCGGGTGGACTTCTCCCGCTGGGTGGAACAGGGCTTCGGGACTTCCGACGCCATCCTGATCGCGGACGGCACCATGCACGTGATCGACTACAAGCACGGGCTTGGCGTCCTGGTCTCGGCGGAGGACAACCCGCAGATGAAGTGCTACGGCCTCGGTGCTCTGGAGCTGTTCGATGACATCTACGACATCGATACGGTTGCCATGACGATCTATCAGCCCCGACGCCAGAACGTCAGCACCTTCACCCTCTCCAAGGAGGAGCTCTACCGATGGGCGGACGAGGTCCTGAAGCCCACGGCAGAGCTGGCCTTCGCCGGTGACGGCAACTTCCTCTGCGGCGAGTGGTGCGGCTTCTGCAAGGCCAAGAACGACTGCCGCGCAAGGGCCGAGGCCAATCTGGAGCTGGCTCGCTACGACTTCAAGCTGCCGCCGCTTCTGACGGACGAGGACATCGAGGATATTCTCTCCCGTGTGGACGATCTGGTCGCATGGGCCTCGGACATCAAGGAGTACGCCCTGCAGCAGGCGGTCAGCGGAAAGGAATGGCACGGCTGGAAGCTGGTCGAAGGCCGGTCCAACCGCAGGTACACCAATGAGGCCGCCGTCACACAGACGGTCAAGGAGGCAGGCTTCGACCCCTTTGAGCACAAGCTGCTCGGCATCACCGCCATGCAGAGGATGCTTGGCAAGGCCCGCTTCGACGAACTGCTCACGGCTTACATCGAGAAGCCGCAAGGCAAACCCACGCTCGTGCCGGAAAGCGACAAGCGTCCGGCCATGAACACGGCAAGAAATGATTTTATGGAGGATTTTGACAATGAATAAAAGTGTAAAACCCAGCAACCCCATGAAGGTTATCACCGGTCCCGACACCCGTTGGAGCTACGCCAACGTCTGGGAGCCCAAGTCCATCAACGGCGGCACGCCCAAGTACAGCGTGAGCCTGATCATCCCCAAGAGCGACACCAAGACCCTGACCAAGATTCAGGCTGCCATCGAGGCTGCCTATAAGGAGGGCGAGGCCAAGCTGAAGGGCAACGGCAAATCCGTACCCCCGCTGACTGCCATCAAGACTCCGCTCCGCGACGGCGACACCGAGCGTCCGGACGATCCGGCATACGCAGGCTGCTACTTTGTCAACGCCAACGCCACCTCGGCCCCCGGCATCGTGGACGTGGACCGCAACCCGATCCTGACCCGCTCCGAGGTCTACTCCGGCGTGTACGGTCGTGCCAGCATCACCTTCTACGCCTTCAACAGCTCCGGCAATCGCGGCATCGCCTGCGGTCTGAACAACCTGCAGAAGGTCCGTGACGGTGAGCCCCTCGGCGGCAAAGCCAGCGCTGAGTCCGACTTCGCCACCGACGAAGACGACGATTTCTTGGATTAATGGAGGTAAAAGACAATGAATGAAATCATGATTTCCACCGTGCTGTGCAACATCCTCATCGGCTGCTTCTGCGTCGTCGTCCTGTCTTGGGCGGTGGTCGCCATCCAGACCGTGATCAACGACTTCCGGCGTGAGAAGCGCGAGGAAAAGAAGTCCGCGCAGGATGACGAGTACCATCAGGCGCGCATGAAGGCCCTGAAGTGAGTAACCGGGCTGGTGGTGCCAAGCTGCCGCCAGCCCATTTCTGACAAATGAGGTGACGATTATGGAACAACTGGTAAACACCGCAAATGAGCTGATTGCTGTCATCGTGAACTATGCCGCCTTCTTCATCATCTACGGAGCGATCTTCTACTTCATCGGCGCTGTGATCTATCAGATCCTCCGCGCTGTAGTCAAGAGGTTCCTCCCTACGTGGAAGCGCTGGTATCAGGCCATCCGCAGCAGAAAGCAGTGATCCAACTGGGCGACAGGGTGTTTTCTCTGTCGCCCTTTTCAGGAAGGATGGAATATCTATGAAAACCCTATCAATCGATATCGAGACCTACAGCGACGTCCCGCTCCAGAAAAGTGGTGTGTACCGTTACTGCGAGTCTCCCAATTTTGAAATCCTGCTCTTCGGGTACAGTGCGGACTCAGGCCCGGTGCAGGTAGTGGATCTGGCCTGTGGCGAGAAAATCCCCGCCGATGTTCTGGACGCCCTCACCGACGATGCTGTTACCAAGTGGGCCTTCAACGCTAGCTTTGAACGGGTCTGCCTGTCCCGCTATCTTCGGGATCTGGGGATCAGCCTTGATCCCTTCCATGACAA
>CAMEER010000076.1 GCA_945915065.1 uncultured Clostridia bacterium
TTGAACAAAAGGTGCTCACGCAATTTGATGAATGCGGGGCATCTGTTGAGACGGTATGCTTATTGGAGAAGGGAGTGGTCACCGGCGGAACCAGAATCGGCGGCTATCAATTTGGCCGCGGTAACAGAGAGCAGGATGATATCATTGAGCTGCCGGTTATGGAGAAAGCGCACATGCTTGGAAAATCAGTATAACAGGAGGGCGAAGAGATGAAAAGATACATGGTGCTGGCGCTGTATCTGCTGACGCTGTGCCTGCTGACGCTGACGGCCTGCGGAAGCAAGGCGGCGCAGGACGCGGAAGAGACGCCTGGAGATCCTACCGGATCGGTCAGGGTCGTTCCGGCGCAGGGAGAAGCACTTCCAACGGAGGGGGATACCCTGCAGAGCGGGCAGCAGACCGCTGCCAACAGCGGAGGACAGCAGGCGCCAATGGAAGAACCCGTTGCCCAGCAAGAGCCGACGCAACAGCCTCAGCAGTCCTCACAGTCGCCGTCCCAGAACGGCATGGAGAAACCGGAGGAGGACATCTGGTACGAGGGGATCGGCTACATCCCCAGCGGACAGGAAATGGTGCGCCGTGCCAGCACCTATAAGCCGGAGAAAGCGGCTCAGGCGGCCAATGATTACTTGGCGTCAAAGGGCGCCACGCTGAATGGTGCTATAGACCGGGAAAACTGCGCGGTGAAAAAGGTGAGCGTTCCCTTCAACGAGGCGTTTCTCTCCGGCGGGACTGCCTATATGACCACAAAGCTAATAGCTGCGGCGGAGCAGACGCTGGCTGAGGTGGATGACATCAACCGCTATGAGTTCTATTGCTTTGGCGAGAAATACGAGGAGGCGGGCTACTGCCGCTATGATCTTGCGGTGTGCTTTTGGGAAAAAGATCGATAAAAAAACAGCAGGTACAGCGAAAAAAACGCTGTACCTGCTGTACTTTCTCTTGACAAGCACCCAAAAATATGGTAAACTTAAGCGCTTATATTGGGATGATGGGGACATATCCCCTTTTACAGTCTCAGTATACCACCGCAAAAAGAGAAATACAAGGGGTTTTCAACAAAATTAGCAACAACTCCGCGTGTATCAAAAGGCGGCTTCCCACAGTTCGGAAAAATTTGAAATACAGCGGCCAAGGCGAGCCGCCGCCGACCACGACGGCAGCAGCGGAGGCGGCAGAACAAACAGAAAGGCGTGATGGACGAACATGGCCAAGGACAAGTACTACGGCAAGACGCTGCGAAAGAACTTTGCCCGACACGAAGAAGTGGTGGCGATGCCCAACCTGCTGGAGATCCAGAAGGATTCCTACAAGTGGTTTCTGGAGACCGGCCTGAAAGAGGTGTTTGCCGATGTGGATGTGATCTCGGACTATGCCGGTAATCTGGAGCTGAGCTTCATTGATTACACCATGGACGAGAAGCCCAAGTACGACGTGGAGGAGTGCAAGGCGCGTGACGCCACCTATGCCGCCCCCATGAAGGTGAAGGTACGCCTGCATAACAAGGAGACCGGCGAGATCAAGGAGCAGGAGATCTTCATGGGCGATTTCCCCCTCATGACCCACTCCGGCACCTTCGTCATCAACGGCGCTGAGCGCGTAGTGGTCAGCCAGATCGTTCGTTCTCCCGGCATCTATTACGGCAAGGAGATCGACCTGAAGACCGATCTGCCTCTGCTGACCAGCACGGTCATCCCTTATCGCGGCGCCTGGCTGGAGTATGAGACCGACACCTCCGAGGTGTTCTGGGTCCGTATCGATAAAAACCGCAAGCTGCCCATCACCTGCCTGATCCGCGCGCTGGGTCTCAAGACCGACGCGGAGATCCTGGAGCACTTCGGCGATGACGAGCGCATCGTGGCCACGCTGGAGAAGGATACCTGCAAGACCTACGAGGAGGCCCTGCTGGAGATCTACCGCAAGCTGCGTCCCGGCGAGCCTCCCACGGTGGACAGCGCCCAGACGCTGCTGCAGAACCTGTTCTTCGATCCCCGGCGCTATGACCTGAGCACCGTGGGCCGCTATAAGTTCAACAAGAAGCTGACCTTCTGGGCCCGTGCCCGCGGCCAGATGCTGACCGATCCTGTTGCCGATCCTGCTACCGGTGAGCTGTTGCTGGAAGAGGGCCATGTGCTGACGGCTGACGACTGCACCATGATGGACACTGTCGGCGTGAAGGAGATCTCCGTCACGCTGGATACCGGCAAGATCCTGCGCATTACCAGCAACGGCATGTGCGATATGTCCCACTATGTGGACTTTGATCCCCGGGAGAAGTGCGGCATCAAGGAGCGGGTTTGCTTCGACGTGCTGCAGGAGCTGCTGAGCCAGTATCAGGGCGAGGAGCTGATCGAGCAGTGCCGGCTGCACGCTGACCGGCTGGTGCCCAAGCACATCATCGTCGATGATATCTTCGCGTCCATCAACTATATGAACGCGCTGGCCTACGGCCTTGTGACCAAGGACGATATCGACCATCTGGGCAACCGCCGCCTGCGCTGCGTGGGCGAGCTGCTGCAGAACCAGTTCCGCATCGGCTTCTCCCGTATGGAGCGTGTCATCCGCGAGCGCATGACCATTCAGGATCTGGATATCGTTACCCCCCAGAGCCTGATCAATATCCGCCCCGTCACCGCCGCCATCAAGGAGTTCTTTGGTTCCAGTCCCCTGAGCCAGTTCATGGATCAGACCAACCCGCTGGCCGAGCTGACCCACAAGCGCCGTCTGTCCGCCCTGGGCCCCGGCGGCCTCAGCCGCGAGCGCGCCAACATGGAAGTGCGAGACGTGCACTACTCCCACTATGGCCGCATGTGCCCCATTGAGACACCCGAAGGTCCCAACATCGGTCTGATCTCCTATCTGGCCACCTATGCCCGTGTCAACGAGTACGGCTTCATCGAGGCGCCGTTCCGGGCCGTGGATCACGAGACCGGCAAGGTCTCTGATGACATCACCTATATGACCGCCGATGTGGAGGATCAGTATATCGTCGGTCAGGCGGCGGAGCCGGTGGACGAGAACGGCTGCCTTACCAACCGCCGTATCACCTGCCGTCACCGCGACGAGATCGTGGAGGTGGACCGCAGCAATGTGGACTATATTGACGTCAGTCCCCGCATGATGGTCTCCATCGCTACCGCCATGATCCCCTTCCTGCCCAACGACGACGCCAACCGTGCCCTGATGGGCGCCA
>CAMEER010000077.1 GCA_945915065.1 uncultured Clostridia bacterium
CGCTGGACACGCCGTTGATCGAGGCCAGCGAGGTGCTGCTGGCCAAGGGCGGCGGTGAGACGGAGAAGCAGATCTACCGCTTCACCAAGGGGGACGCGGATCTGTCCCTGCGGTTCGACCTGACGGTGCCGCTGGCCAAGTATGTGGCCCTGCACTACAACGAGCTGTCCTTCCCCTTCCGCCGCTATCAGATCGGCAAGGTCTACCGGGGCGAGCGGGCCCAGCGGGGACGGTTCCGGGAGTTCTATCAGGCGGACATCGACGTGATCGGCGACGGCAAGCTGGATATCACCAACGAGGCGGAGATCCCCGCCATCATCTATCAGACCTTTACGGAGCTGGGCCTGCAGCGGTTCCAGATCCGGGTCAACAACCGCCGCATCCTCAACGGCTTCTACGCCATGCAGGGCCTGACGGAGCGCGCCGGCGACATTATGCGCACCGTGGACAAGCTGGACAAGATCGGCACGGACAAGGTGCGGACGCTGCTGACGGAGGACGTGGGTCTGACCGAAGGGCAGGCGGAGGAGATTTTGAAATTCATCGCCATCACCGGCAGCAACGATCAGGTGCTGGCGGCGCTGGAGGGCTACGCCGGACGCAACGAGGTGTTTGACGAGGGTCTGGCGCAGCTGAAAACCGTGGTGAAGTATCTGGGCTCCTTCGGCGTGCCGGAGGAGAACTTCGCCGTGGATCTGACCATCGCCCGGGGGCTGGATTACTACACCGGCACCGTGTACGAGACTACGCTGCTGGATCACCCGGAGATCGGCTCCGTGTGCTCCGGCGGACGGTACGACAATCTGGCGGAGTACTATACCGACAAGCAGCTGCCCGGCGTGGGCATCTCCATCGGCCTGACCCGCCTGTTCTATGTGCTGGGCGAGCAGAAGATGCTCAACGACCACCTGCCCACCGCCCCCTGCGACGTGCTGGTGCTGCCCATGACGGAGGAGCTGTCCCCCGCCATCGACGCCGCCACCGCCCTGCGGCGCTCCGGCATCCGCACCCAGCTCTACACCGAGCCGAAGAAGTTCAAGGCCAAGATGAACTACGCCGACAAGCTGGGCGTCCCCTTTGTGCTGTTTCTGGGGGAGGACGAGATCGCCGAGGGTATGGTGTCCTGCAAGAACATGACCACCGGCGCCCAGACCAAGCTGCCGGTGTCCGACGCCATTACCATGATCCGGGAGGATCTGGCGGCGCGGAATCAGGGGAAGGTCATTGCGGAGTGAGGGGATATTTCGTGCTCCGGACGCGAGGTACTTTTGCCCGCAGCGGCATAGGAGTATTCCGTCCCTCCGGGCACGGGAGTGTTTCGCGTCTCCGGACGCGAGGTACTTTTGCCCGCAGCGGCAAAAGTACCCAAAAACGCTGTTTAAACCTGCGGTTTAAAAATCCGCCCACGCTATACACTTCTGATTTTGATACCCTGTACCACGAGTTCACAGAACAGATTCTTTGTCGTGCCGTATGACGAACTGACGTCCCTCCTGCGCCGCTGCCGCTCATGCGGTGGGACGGTAGAAGCGAAAGCGTTGTTCGACGTGGGTATCAGCGGCAGCGGCGCTGTTGCTGAGACAGTCCTTTAACGGAACGAAAAAGGAAGATTTGCGTGAACGTGTGGCAGGCAGCATCAAGTTTCCACAGCCCATAGCGCGCAAGGAAATGCAAAAACGCAGTTTTTGCCGGCGTTCTTTCCCCCATTTCTTTCGCTGTTGAAAGAAATGGGGCCGTCGGAGGGAGCGAACCGAGCGCCGCCGGTGGCGGATGCAGCGAGGTAAGCGAGTGGCAGCGGTCAAAATTTCAAGCGCCCGCCGTAAGGCAGCGCAGAAATTTTGGGCACCGCAACAGTGCCAAAAGCAGATCGCGGTCGGAACCGCGAAACACCACTGCCGCCGGAGACAAAAACAAAGCGCCGCGAGCGCCCAATATAACAACAATAAGTAATATCCCATTCAATTTATACAATACATTATCATAAAGGAGAGAAAACAGTATGATGCAGATGCGTACACATACCTGCAACGAGCTGCGCATGGAACACGTGGGCCAGCAGGTAAAGATCGTGGGCTGGATGGAAAACGTCCGCACGGTGGGTCAGAACTTCGCCTTTGTGGTGCTGCGCGACTTCTACGGCACCACCCAGGTGGTGGTGGAGACCGAGGAGATGATGGCCATCATCAACAGCCTCAACAAGGAGTCCACCATTTCCGTGGAGGGTGTGGTGCGGGAGCGTGCCAGCAAGAACCCCAAGCAGGCCACCGGCGACGTGGAGGTGGTCCCCAGCAGGATCGAGGTGCTGGGCCGCTGCCGCTACAACTCCCTGCCCTTTGAGATCAACCGCAGCCGCGAGGCCGACGAGACCGCCCGTCTCAAGTACCGCTTCCTGGATCTGCGCAACCCCGCCGTGAAGCAGAACATTATCCTGCGCTGCCAGGTGGTGGCCGCCCTGCGTGCCGCCATGACGGAGCACGGCTTCCTGGAGATCACCACCCCCATCCTCACCGCCTCCTCCCCCGAGGGCGCCCGTGACTATCTGGTGCCGGCCCGCAAGCACCCCGGCAAGTTCTACGCCCTGCCTCAGGCTCCCCAGCAGTTCAAGCAGCTGCTGATGACCTCCGGCTTCGACCGCTACTTCCAGATCGCCCCCTGCTTCCGGGACGAGGACGCCCGGGGCGACCGCTCCCCCGGCGAATTCTATCAGCTGGATATGGAGATGGCCTTCGCCACTCAGGACGACGTGTTCGCCGTGCTGGAGGACGTGCTGCCCCCCATCTTCGCCAAGTTCGGCACCTACAACGTGGCCTCCAGCGCTCCCTTCCGCCGCATCGCCTACAACGACGCCATGGAGACCTACGGCTCCGATAAGCCCGACCTGCGCATCGACCTGACCAGCAAGACCGTCACCGCCCTGTTCGCCGACAGCGAGTTCGAGGCCCTCAAGGGCCAGACCGTGAAGATGGTGGACATCACCGACTGCGCCCTGACCCGCAAGCAGATCGAAAAGCTGCTGACCGACTGCGAGGTGCAGTCCGGCTCCA
>CAMEER010000078.1 GCA_945915065.1 uncultured Clostridia bacterium
ATCGGCATCATGAACATCATGCTGGTGACCGTTACGGAGCGCACCCGGGAGATCGGCATCCGCCGGGCCATCGGCGCCGAGCGCAGTGCCATCGTCACCCAGTTTTTGATCGAGGCCGCCATGCTCTGCGGCATCGGCGGCGTCATCGGCATCGGCATCGGCACCCTGGGCACCCGGGCGGCCGGAAGACTTTTGATGCAGATCGACATCTGGCCCTCGGCGGGCATTACCCTGTGCGCGTTTTTGCTGTCGGTGGTGCTGGGCATCCTGTTCGGCATCTATCCGGCGGCCAAGGCATCCAAGCTCCAGCCTGTGGAAGCCCTGCGGGCGGAATGAGAGGAAGAGACTTATGAAAAAACGACTGTTGAGTTTGCTGCTGGCGGTGTGCCTGGCGGTGTCGGTACTGGTGCTGCCGACCTCCGCCGCGGAGACCGTCCGCTTTTCCGACGTCACGGACCGGGACACCGCCATGGCGGTGGAGTCCCTGCGGCTGCTGGGCGTGCTGGACGGCTACGCTGACGGCTCCTTCCGCCCCAACGCGGTGCTGACCCGGGCCCAGTTCTGCAAAATGGCGGTGTACGCCATGAACGGGGAGAGCGAGCTGGGGCTGTACCGCACCGTCACGGTGTTTCCGGATGTGAAGCCCTCCCACTGGGCGGCCGCCTATATCAACATGGCCGCCAAGGGTAAGGGCATCATTTCCGGCTATGCCGACGGCTCGTTCCACCCGGAGCGCACCGTCACGGTGGGCCAGGCGGTGACCATCCTGCTGCGGCTGCTGGGCTACAAGGATGAAAACGTGGGCGGCATCTGGCCCTATGGCTACATGGCCGTGGGGCAGACCATCGGCCTGACGGACGGCGTCAGCGGGGATGCCAGCGCCGCTCTGACCCGCGGCCAGGCGGCCCGCCTGTTTTTGAACCTGCTGCGCGCTGATATGCGGGAGGGCGGCAAGTATCTGGATACACTGGGCACCACCGTATCCAACACCATGCTGGTGTCCGCCTCTGCCACCGGTCCCGACGGCCGGGACAACGCCCTGAAGACCGCCGCCGGCAAGGTGTATCAGCTTGCCTCCGGCAAGACCTCCAACGGTTCTTTGAACGGCTATAAGGGCACGCTGGTGCTGAATAAGTACGGCAAGGCGCTGACCTTTGTGCCTGATGCTCTGGGCAGCAGCCGCACCATCACCTTAGCCAGCAAGACGGCCACCCAGATCGTGGATTCCAACGGCGCCAAGTATCCCCTCAAGAGCAGCACCCCTGCTTATTACAACGGAGAGGAGAGCGTCTGGGGCGATGTGTACGGTTGGCTCCACGCCGGCACCACCGTGACACTGTACCTCAATGAGGCAGGCGGCGTGGATTATGTGTTCGCGGGCGGCGGCACCGCAGAGGCGGCGGTCATCGTGGACCAGGACCGTTCCGCCGCCGGCTTTGACAGCCTTACCGGCGGCATGAGCAATTATGTCATTTATAAGAACGGCGCGCCTGCCACCATGGGCGACCTGCGTAAATATGACGTGGCTGTGTACTCCGCCGCGGAGAATGCCATCCGTGTATGCGACACCCGGGTCACCGTCTATTACGAGAGCTGCTATCCCAATCCCGAGGAACCCGCCACTATCACCGTCCTGGACGGCACGGAGCTGACGGTGCTGCCCACCGCCATGGAGAGCCTCTCCGCCTTCAAGCCCGGCGACCGGATGACGCTGCTGCTGACGGAGGACGGCCAGGTGGCCGGCGCCGTGGCGGCCAATGCAAGCGCCAAGGGCAATGCCGTGGGCATCGTCAGCGGCGGCTCAGTGCAGCTGCTGTGCGGCACTGCCAAGATCCTGCTGAAATCCGGCGATGCGGCGGAATTTGAGGGCCAGGTGGTCCGGATTTCCGCCAGTAAGAAGGGAGCGGTGGACCTGTCCCGCCTCAGCGGCGGCGCTTCCGGCGAGCTGAGCGTGTCCGGCCGGACCTTGGGCAAAACGGCCCTGGCGGACAACGTCATGATTTTCCGGGACGGCCAGGACATCGGCTTGAGCCAGCTGACCCAGGACCGTATCCCCGCCTCTGATATCCGCTATGCCCGGACCAACTGGGCCGGCCAGGTGGACCTCATCGTCCTGGGCGGCTCCGAAAGCGGCACCATGTACTACGGTGTGGCTGTGGTGAAGCGGACCGAGATCCAGGTGAAGGACGAAAACGGCAAAGAGCCTGGCGATGACGGCTATATTGAGACCACCAAGACCACCCAGACCATAGCGGTGGAATACGGCGCCGGCTTACAGACAGCGCCCATCCAAAACGCATCCCTGGTGGCGAACGGCGCCTTTGTGGCCATGCGCATCAAGGACGGCCGCATCACCAGCTTGGAGACGCTGGATAAGCTCTCCGCTGTGCCCAACAGCGCCTGGAGCGGCCAGACAGCCGTCACTGTCGGCGGCCGGACGTATACCGTGGCCTCCGATGTGCCTTGCTACAACAGCGCGGCCAAGAGCTGGATGACCTTGTCCCAGGCCCATGGCTACGCCAATACCGCCAACCTGTATGTCTCTGGCGGCGTGGTCCGTGTCATCGAGGTCGGGAAGTAAGCGACTTTTGAAACAGCAAACAACCGGGAGGACGGCAGCTGCCGTCCTCCCGGTTGTTTTGGCAAAACCCTATACAAAACGGATTATGTGTGCGGAATTATACGATTTGGAACAGATAAAATTTCAGATAATTGGTTTCGTCCACGCCCCAGAGGATGGGATGGTCGCAGCACTGCTGCCGGGCTTCGATCTGCCGCAGCTGCACGCCGGCGTCTTTGGCCGCGTCGTGGAGCATAGCCACAAACTTCTCCTCGGAGGCGAAGTGGGAGCAGGAGCAGGTGGCCAGATATCCGCCCCGGGGCAGCAGCTGCATGGCCCGGTAGTTGATCTCCTTGTAGCCGG
>CAMEER010000079.1 GCA_945915065.1 uncultured Clostridia bacterium
AGGAGCCGGTGGTCACGGTGTTGCCCACGGAGGAGCCGGACACCATGCCGCACAGAGCGGAGCTGATCACGGCTACCTTGGCCGGGCCGCCGCTGGACCAGCCGGCGATGCGGTTGGCAAAGCTGATAAAGAAGTTGGCGATGCCGGTGCGCTCCAGGAACGCGCCGAAGATGATGAACAAAACGATATAGGTATAGCAAACGTTGATAGGCGTGCCGATGACACCGGAAGTCGTGTAAAACAGCTTATAGATAATGGTCTTGAGAGCGTCATACAGCGTTGCCGCATTCACTGCGCCGGCATAGCTGAGCTGGTTGATGAAAGCGTAAATGATCAGCGCGCCGGCCACGCAAAGAATGGGCACGCCCACGCAGCGGCGGCACAGCTCCATCAGGATCAACACACCAATGACGCCTATCACGACATGTACCGGCTCAATGCGGGTGGACAGCCGCACCAGCGTCATGGCGTTGAGTGCGAAATAGAAGAAGCAGCCTGCGCCGATGACCATCAGGACAATATCATACCACGGCAGGGAATTGACGTGCACGCTGCCTTTTTTTGCCGGATAGGTCAAAAAGCCGATGACGATGATGCATCCCATAAAAATCGTCAGTCGGATCTCCGGCATGGCGCGTGAGAACAGGGTCATGGCGATGCAGAACACGGCAAATACCGCCATGATGATGCGGACGATCAGCTTGGGAGTTCCCTCCCAAATGCGGGTGGCAGACTCGCGGTCGTATTTGCGCATCACCGCATCCAGGTCCGCGGCGTCGTTAGCACCGCCGGTCCCCGCCGCAGGAGCGGTATCCACCTTTTTCTTGTGCAGACTCATACTTGGTTCTCTCCTGATTTTCTCGGAATAATGTAGCGAGGACTACGGCGGGTCACCCCGCCGTAGCCTCGAAAACTGTCAATACTCTGTTAAGGTTTATCCCTTAGCTGCCGAAATACACATCCTTTGCGATGACCGTCTTGGCATAGTAGTCAGAGGTCTCCAGCAGCTTGTTGATATGCTCTTCATCCAGGCTCACCAGATACACGTCCTTGGTGGTCGCCAGATCGGTAACAGCAGTGGTGGGAGCACCGGCCACGATGAAAGCGGCATCGATCTGGCCGTTCTTCAGCGCGTCGGCACTGTCGCCAAAGGACTGGTAAGTAGGCTTAATGTCATTCTCGGTCAGGCCGTAAGCGCCCAGCACATCCACAGCATTGAAGTACACGCCGGAACCGGGAGCGCCGATGGAAACAGCCTTGCCGGCCAGATCAGCAACGGTCTGGATAGAGGGATCGGTGGTAACAATCTGCACCTGCTCCATGTACAGGGCAGCCACAGTGGAGAAGCCCTCCATCTTGGTCTCGAACAGATTGGTGCCGTTGTAGGCATAGGCCATGACGTCGGACTGGCAGAAGGCCAGGTCGGCAGTGCCATCCACCAGCTCCTGCACGTTGGACTGGGAGCCGTTACCGGCCAGACCCACTACGTTCACACCGGCATTGTTAGTGGCATGCTGTGCGATAACGGAGCCAAAGGCATAGTAGGTGCCGGACTCGCCGCCGGTGACGAAGCGCAGGTTGCGGGAATCGCCGGTGCCGGCGCCTTCCTTAACGGAAGCGACCTCGAAGCCCTTTTCAGCGAAGTACTTGGCAGCGCCGGGATGATAGGGCACGGAGGTGATGGAAGCGCCGTATTCCAGGCTCAGCTCACTGTACTTGGCATGGCTGGTAACCAGGGACTCAGCATTGTCGAAGATATCGGCCACAAAGTTGTAGATGTCAGCCTCAGCCACATCGTCACGGGCCAGAATGACAGCGCCCACCGCCACGGTGGTGGTGTCGGTGCGCTCCACAGTGGCGTCACCGTCGGCGTCGTTATCGCTGCCGCCGCCGCAGGCCACAAGGCTCAGGGCCATGACCAGAGCCAGTATCAATGCAAAAAACTTTTTCATCACATTACTCTCCTTGTTGTTTGTATTGCCGCCCCCTGCGGCTGAAATAATCCGATGGGCGTATTATACTCCCATCTTGCCTCTTTTGCAAGTCCCAACCGGAAAATATTCATTTTTCTTTGCTGCCGTTTTCTGATTTCTTCTGTCCTCGTGTTTCTGTTGTCCTTTTTCTTCCTTGTTTTGACGTTAATTACATTATTTCCCCGTTCTCTTCCACTTTTTTACTGCCGTGATATTTTCCGCGTTATGATGGGATTCCTGCATAATTGCACCAAAAAGGCGGCGAGGCTGCAAAACGCATCCGTCTTACAGCCTCGCCTGATAATAATGATACCATATTCTATCTGCTGCGCCTGAGCGCCTGACACAGCATGGTATAACGTCTCACAGCAAACGGTCAATCGCGGCTCTTGCTGTCCACGACCTCATGGAGCTTCGCCGCAAAATCATTGAGGCTCATAGCACCCAGATCCTCACCCTTGCGGGTACGGACGGAGACGGTACCGGCTTCCATATCCCGGTCGCCTACCACCAGCATGAAGGGGATCTTCTCCAGCGTGGCCTCGCGGATCTTCTTGCCGACCTTCTCGTTGCGGCTGTCCACCTCCACCCGGAAGCCCTGCTTGCGCAGTTCCTCCGCCTGCTGCGTGCAATAGTCGGCGGCGCGGTCGGTAATGGGCAGGAAGCGCACCTGCTCGGGCATCATCCAGGTAGGCAGCGCACCGGCATACTCCTCGATCAGATAGGCCAGAGTACGCTCGTAGCAGCCCAGAGACGTGCGGTGGATGATATAGGGCAGCGCCTTGTTGCCGTTTTCATCAATATAGTACATGCCGAAGCGCTCCGCCAGCAGCATGTCGATCTGAATGGTGACCAGGGTGTCCTCTTTCCCGTACACGTTCTTGTACTGGATGTCCAGCTTGGGGCCGTAGAAGGCGGCCTCGTCGATGC
>CAMEER010000080.1 GCA_945915065.1 uncultured Clostridia bacterium
ACCGCCCACGAGATTCTGGCGCGTCTGGTCTTTGACGGCAACGGCGGCTGCCAGGTCTGGCTGGCCATGTATCTGGAGGGTGAGAACGACTTCAATTTCGCCAACACCTATGTCCGCGTGGTGCCCGATGACGATACCGGTCTGGATCTGCGTGGTGAGTTCATGGGCGGCGAGATGCAGGACGGTATCCTGTCCGTGGATGAGACCGGCGCCCTGTATGTCAGCTGCGAGGTGGATTCCGACCTGGTAGACGGTTCTATCAGCCTGCTGGCGAACCTGCGCCATCTGGACGACGAGAATTGGACGGACGAGGATTACATTCCCATGCCCGAAAGCGCGGTGGAGTACTATCGTGGCAAGACCTTTATGGAGATCGCCAATACCTATCAGATTGACACCAGTCTTATCCCCGATGACGGCAGCGGCGATACTGCCTCTGTTCCCCCGGCTGGCGGCAGCGACAACGGTGGCCTACCGGAGAACTATCCCTTTGAACGGACTACCACCAACTGTCAGGGTGAGTACGGCAAGTCTAATCCCGATGCCACCGGCCGGGCGGATCTGCCCACCATGCAGAAGGTGCGTCAGGAGCTGTGGGATATGAGTTCCTCCAAGTCCTCGAAGCTGACCTATGACGACATCAAGGCCATGCTGGGCGGCGAGGATGGCATCCCCCATACCGGTATGGATGAGAGGAGCTGGAACAGTGAAAAGCACGCCTACGGCTGGTTCAACGGCGAAGGTGACTACTATGTGCTGTACTTCGTGCTGCGTGACGGCGACGAGTACTACACGGCCGCTACCTTCTCCAGCAGTGTGAGAGGCGACGGCTGACGAACGGTACGGAAATCAGAGAAAGGAAGGCAGAGATATGCAAGTAACGTTGAACGCGCTGCCCGCTTCGCTGGCAGAATTCCGAAACCTGTCCCTGAACACCCCGGACGAGGTGGTGGCGGGCTTCCTGTGTGCATTGAACCTGTATGTAAAAAATCCCAACGAAGGTGTGGAGGCTATGAACATCCTGCGGGGGCCCCGACCCATGACTCCCTATGACAGCCAGTTCCTGCGGGATCGTCTGCGGGGCAAGGAGTATCTGCCGCTGGCGTATTTCGCTGGGGCCACGCCTCAGAATAGCTATGTGCCCACCCAGCCTTATATGCTGAACGTACTGGCCGATCCCCGTCCGCAGGACATTGAACCGGGCTATCTGCGGGTATTTATCGCCACGCCCGGCGCGGACTCCCCCCGGCCTATCAAGCTGCGGCAAAAGCCCTCCACCGGCGAATGGTTCCTGTGGGAGTATTCCAGTCCTCTCAGCGGTATCCGTACCCCGGCCGCCCAGGACCCCTGGGCCTGAGCCGTGAAACGGCGGTGGTATCCGCTGGCGCTGCTTCTGGCGCTGGCGCTGAGCCTGACGGCCTGTCAGGTGGAGTTCATCCCTCACGGGCAGCCGGAGAACAACGGCAGCACCACGATAGACACACCGCCCCTGCCCGGCGGCGACAATGACCCGGTAGATGTGACCGACCCGGTGGGCGGCGATGAAGACCCCTCCGGCGGCAACACGGACTACACCATGGAAAAGTACCGGCGGTACCTGAGTGGCCAGTGGATCGCCGTCGAGGGCGAGGTCGAGGGAGACCGGTACAAGATGGAAGAAGTAGGAATGACCGTGACGCTGGAATTTCAGGAGGCTGACGGCGTGACCGAGGACGGGCGCGGTACATGGAGCATGGGCGCATGGTACGAATATACCAACAAATATGGCGACTACGAAAAGCTGGACGGGCTGAGCGTGAAGTTCCTCGAGGGCCCCATGTACTACGGCTGCGGTAATGACGAGTGGTACGCGGAGCTGGTCGGCGGCCCGGAGAACGTAGAGTACACCGTGACCGTGATCGACAACAACTATCTGGAGATGCACCGCCATGTGGAGGATTCGTATGTGGTATGGGTTGTCTACTGCGAGCGGGCAGACGGCCAGTGGATCGAGGATTAACAACGGTATTCCATTATAGGCAGAAATAAATACAAAGAAAAGGAGAATACATAACTATGGGACTGATTAAAGCAGCATTGGGAAGCGTCGGCGGCGTAATGGCCGACCAGTGGAAGGAGTATTTCTATTGCGAGGCTTTGCCGGAAAATGTGCTGGCGGTAAAGGGGCAGAAACGTGTCTCCGGCCGCAGCAGCAACACCAAGGGCAGTGATAACGTCATCACCAACGGCTCCGTCATCGCGGTGGCGGACGGCCAGTGCATGATGATCGTGGATCAGGGCCGCATCATCGAGGTGTGCGCCGAACCCGGCGAGTTCACCTACGACATGTCCACGGAGCCCTCCCTGTTCACCGGAGAGCTGAAGGGCAGCATCCGCGCCGTCATCGACAACATGACCAACCGCTTCACCTTCGGCGGCGAGCCGCCCAAGGATCAGCGGATCTACTACTTCAACACCAAGGAACTGATGGGCAACAAGTACGGCACCCCCTCTCCCGTGCCCTTCCGGGTGGTGGATCAGCGGGCCGGCATCGACATCGACGTGGGTATCCGCTGCTTCGGCGAGTACAGCTATCACATTGCCAACCCTGTGCTGTTCTATACCAACGTCTGCGGCAACGTCAGCGAGGCGTATACCCGCGACCGGCTGGACAGCCAGCTGAAGACGGAACTGCTGACCGCCCTCCAGCCCGCTTTTGCCAGGATCGGGGAGAGCGGCATCCGTTACTCCCAGCTGCCCGGCCATACCATGGAGCTGGCCGATGCCCTGAACGAGGTGCTCAGCAAGAAGTGGCGTGACCTGCGGGGTATCGAGATCGTGTCCTTCGGCGTGTCCAGCGTGACGGCGGACGAGGAAGACGAGAAGATGCTCAAGGAGCTGCAGCG
>CAMEER010000081.1 GCA_945915065.1 uncultured Clostridia bacterium
CTGGACACCCTGATTAAGAGTCAGGTGCTCTACCAACTGAGCTAAAGGTGCATATCCTTTAAAGTAGTGTCATTATAACCTATTTATTTCTAATTTGCAAGGTCTTTTTTAAAGGAATGACGAATTTTGCAAAAAAGATGCCCTTACCTGAAGTAAAGGCATCTTTGGGCAGAATTTACTTTTTGGACTGCTGGATCAAATTGACGACTACCATAACGGCACCGTACAGGACACCGGCAATAGCCCAGATAAACCAGCTGTACTGCGGCTGCATGTTTCCAAATGGACCGAAGGTATACAGCATGAAGATGGCAGTGACAAGCAGCCAGTAAACGGCGCTGATTGCACCTTTGATACTGCGGTGTGACTTGCGGCTGCGGGCATAGTCGCCTTCTTCCAATAGCCTGTCCATTGCTGCCTGTACAGTGCCGCCAAATACAAAGGCAATGCATCCGATACCGGCGATGACCAGCAAAATGCAGACGGCTGCCACATAAACGATGTCAGCTGCATCGATGCAGCAGGCTGCAAACAACGGTACTACGGATAGGATACAAAGCATGGTGCCTGTGATGTTTAAACGGGTATATGTACCGGAAAATGCCTGCTTGCGTTCCTTTACCATTCCGGTGACGCCGTATTCCGTTTCAAACGGCTCATTGTCCAAATAGGCGTAATTCCGCACTGCGGAGGAACAAGAGAGGAACAGCGCGACACCGATGGATACCAGGATCAGCAGTACGCACAACCCGATTCCCGCGGCGGCATTTTCTGAAATACCCAGTGAGGAGATCTCACTCATCGCTGCCAGCATTATCAACGGGGAGGGAGAAATGATGCAAAGAAATGTTGCCAAAGCCATTTTTGGAGCGGCAGCCTTACGCAGGTCAAGATAGGTGGCTGCCTCTGGCATGGAGACTCTCCGCAGCGGGGGCACTGAGGAGATTTCACCATATTCCTCGGTTTCCAGCTCATCCTTCAGCAAAAAATCAGTAGTGACGCCAAACAAACGACTCATCTGTACGACTTTATCCATGTCGGGAACCGACTGTGCGCCCTCCCACTTGGAGACTGACTGACGGGTGACATTTAATTGTGCCGCCAATTCTTCCTGAGACCAACCGGCTTTTTTCGTAAGCTGATAATTTTATCCGCTAAGATCATAGTAAGATTCCTCCCAAATAGTAGACACCGCAGCGCCATTACTGAGAAAATGATACACCTTTTGCCGGTTGCAAACCAGAAAGAAGGCTTGGATATTTGTCAACTGACGGTTGCTATCACAAAAAAGACAGCAAATAAACAGAGTATGTCACTTTTTGAGGTGATTAGTTAATCGTCTTTGGAAGAAAAGCAATGCCGTATTTTGAAACGCTTCCGGCGCGGCAGAAGTGTTTTCCAATATGTCCGTGCAATGGGTACGGTAAAAAACATCGTCTTTTTGGGCAGCTACTCGCAGACGGGCATATTCCTCGGAGATCCCGTCCCGTGCCATGATGCGCCGGATGCGATCCTCCACCGGAGCCAAAACTGCCAGTGTCCTGTCACACAGCTTTGAAAGGCCCGATTCCACTAAATTGATAGCGTCAATGCCAATGATCGGGGCAGGGGAGGCCGCCATACGGCGTTCCAACTCCTGGGGCAGATGCGCATAAATAATGGTGTTGAGTCGATCCAACTGTTGAGGATCGCCAAATACCAGCGTACCCAGCTTCTGGCGATCCAACCGCCCGTCCAGAGTAAAGACATTGCCAAAGGCGCTTGTGATGGCGTTGCGGAGACCGTCATCGCTGCGCAGCATATCGTGATAGATGGCGTCGCAGTCCAGCACGCAGCCGCCCAGTTGTTCCAGCGCCCGCAGAGCGCTGGTTTTCCCGGCGCCGGTGGGACCTGTGATCCCAACGATCAACGGGCGGGGCGCTTCTATGACATGGAAGCCCGCTGCCTTTTTCAAACGGTTGCCCACCGCCAATCCCAAGCCGCCTTCATCAGGACACTGGGCGAAGATCTCTGTCACGTCGGTACCGTCGAAGGTACGCAGGGCGTCAAACACATGCTGCGCCTGAGCCAGCTTGTCGCCGGCAGGTCCCAGCCGGTGGATGGTGTGACCTTCAAACAGGGGGGCGTATTCATCAAAGCAGATCACGCCGCTGTGCTTTGTCAAATGGGCGGCGATATATGCGGCGGAAGCGCCCGGCGTGCCGGTGATAACGGTGACCGGGGCCTTGGGGGCATAGTGCCGGTACTTCATGCCGGGCGCCTTGGCTTGTTCACCGTCCGTCAGCTTCTGCCGAACCGCTTTGTCCACGGTTACTGTGCCGAGCACCTCCTCCAGCGCTTCCAAAGGCAAGCCGCCGGGCCGCAGCAAACGGGGCGGCGTCACAGTCAGATCAATGATGGTGCTTTCCACGCCGACAGAGCAGGGGCCGCCGTCCACAATGCCGTCAATTTTGCCATCCATGTCCTCCAGCATATGCTGGGCTGTGGTAGGGCTGGGCCGTCCGGAGGTGTTGCCGCTGGGTGCGGCCACAGGAATACCGGCTTCCCGAATGATGGCCAGCGTCATGGGATGGTCGGGGCACCGCACGCCCACGGTCTCCAGTCCACCGGTGGTGCGCAGGGGTACGATGTCGCGGCGGGGCAGGATTATGGTCAGCGGTCCCGGCCAGAAGCGCTCCGCCAAAGAGTAAGCCACCGGCGGAATGTCTTGGCAGTACAGCTCCAACCAGTCCGCACCGGGGACATGGAGGATCAGGGGATTGT